>JBDNAO010000450.1:0-7051 GCA_039768375.1 Desulfobacterales bacterium
CTGGGCCTCGCAGTCGAAGGCCACCCCCGGACCCCCCAGTTCCGTCAGACCATATGCCTCCTGGGCTTTAATTCCCGTCCGCTCTTCGATCTCCTGGCGCATCTGAGCCGTCCAGGGTTCGGCTCCGAAGACCCCCACCCGCAGTGCGAGGGACCGAGTGTCGACCTTGAGTTCCCTGGCTCTTTCGGCAATGGTCAGGGCATAGGAGGGCGTGCAGCAAAGTACCGTCGCTCCGAAGTCTTTCATAATTGTGATCTGGCGCTCGGTCAGGCCGGAACTGGTCGGTACGACCGTACAGCCGATCGGTGCAGCACCTTGATGGAATCCGAGGCCGCCGGTAAACAGCCCATAGCCGTAGGCGTTCTGAAGAATGTCTTCCTTGCGGACACCGGCGGCCCAAAGGTTTCTGGCCATGCACTCGCTCCATTGATCGAGGTCCTCGGCCGTATAAGGTCCGGTGATCGGCTTGCCGGTCGTGCCCGAGGAGGCGTGCACCCGTACGACGTCTTTGAGCGGAACGGCGCAGAGGCCGAAGGGGTAGTTGTCGCGCAGATCGGTTTTCTGCGTCATGGGCAGCTTGGCCGCATCTTCGAGGCTGGTGATGCTCTCGGCCGTGATACCCATTTTGGCGAATTTTTTCCGGTAAAAGGGGATCCGCTCGGCCACCCAGCTGACAGTCTCCTTCAGCTTTTCCAGCTGAAATTTTTGAAGTTCTTCCACCGGCATGCATTCAAAGGCATCGTTCCAGGGCATGGCGCTCCTCCTTCTTGACTGACGGCTGCCGGGGCGGGACTCCGCCACTCTGCAATAGCAGCCCTATGCGTGAATATTGAATGAAAACCGATTCCGTCGATTCGGTGACACTCTTATCCCAAAGGCCGGCTCAAGCCGCCTTCGCGGCGGCATTGTAACCGAGTTCATAGGCCTTTAGGTTGGAGGCCAGGAATGCCGGTTTGGTCTTGCGTTGCATGGCTTTCTTGACCTGTTCGGTCTCGAGCGGCAAAACCCCGGTCTGGATCAAGGCTCCCAGCAGAACCATGTTGACGGCCAGCGGGTTTCCGGCTTCCTCGGCCAGTTTGGCCGCATTGAAGGCGATCAGTTTGGCCGTCTTGGCGCGGATCAGATTCTGCAATTGCTTCAAATCCGGATAGACCCCCTTGCCGATGTTGACGGTAAAGGGCATCAACGGCGCCAAATTGGTGATGACCACGGTATCGGTGTTGCACTTGTTGAGGGCCCGCAGGGTTTCGGCCGGTTCGAACCCGACCAGGATATCGGCCTCGCCGTCGGCAATGATCGTGCTGCGGGCGTTGCCGAAAATGAGGGCCGACTCCACCACCCCGCCTCTTTGGGCCATTCCGTGTATTTCACTCATCTGCAGCGGAATGTCGGCCATCAGGGCCGCTTCCCCCAGCACGCTCGAGGCCAGAAGGTTGCCCTGTCCGCCAACCGCGACAATGATCAGTCGTTTTGTCTTCATAAAAATCTTCCTTCGAAAAATTTTTAACCAAACATCATGCCGTGACTTTTTTCTCCTTGAGCGGCAGAATGGCGTTTTCCGGACAGATCTGTGCGCAGACGGCGCAGCCCGTGCAAAGGTTCGGGTCGATTTTTATCCGTTCGTTCCAGACATAAAAAGCCGGGCAGGCGAGGTTGTCCATGCAGTCGCGGTGGTTCCGGCATTTGTCGGTCACCTCGAACGGTTTGCGCCGTGCAAGTTTGAGGCTCTTGGCGTACAGTGCGCAGGTTTCATGGGAGATGATCACGGAGACGCCTTTAAAGTCGATGGCTGTCCGGATGGCCGCGATACTCTTTTTGACCTTGTAGGGTTTGACGACCGTCACATGCGGAACCCCGACGGCCCGGACAACCGCCTCGATCGAGACCCGCCCGAAGCCATCCATTTGGAGCTGCTGCATGTCGACGCCCGGGTGTGGCTGGTGGCCGGTCATGGCCGTGGTACCGTTGTCCAGAATGACCAGGGTGAAGTTGTGGTTGTTGAACACCGCGTTGATCAAACCGGGAATGCCGGAATGGAAAAAGGTCGAATCGCCGATAAAGGCGATGACTTTTTTGTCCGTGACCTTCGAAAATCCTCCCGAAGTCCCTACCGAGGAGCCCATGCAGATCAGAAAATCCGCCGCGGACAACGGCGGCAGAAGGCCGAGCGTATAGCAGCCGATATCGGTTGGATAAATGGTCTCCAAACCTTCGGCCGCCTTGCGGACTTCGTAGAACGTGGCGCGGTGGGAACATCCGGCGCATAGGGTCGGCGGCCGCTGGGGGATTTCCGGCACATCTGAAAGGTCGGGTACGGCCGGCGATTCGTGGGGCACACCGAAGTAGGCGGCCATCTTGGTCCTGACCTGAGCCGGGTTGTACTCGTAGAGCCGGGAGAACAGTTCGGGCGTCTTGCCGGCGATGGGCAGCGTCAAGCCTTCTTCCTGGGCCAGAGCCTTGACGGCTTCCTCCAGGTAGGGTTCGCCTTCTTCGACCACCAGAACCTTTTCGCATTGACGCAGGAAGTCTTTGATGAGCTTCGGGGGCAGGGGATGGGAGAAGCCGACCCGCAGCACCCGCACCCGGTCTTCAATTTGAAGCTCCTCGACGGCGTCGCTGACATAGTTATAGCCGACGCCGTTGCAGACGATGCCCCAGCCGCCATCGCCTTCGACGAAGTTATAATCCGAGGATCCGGCCAGCTGCATGGCGCTGTCATAATTCTTCAGCAGCTTGACGTGCAGCTTGCGGGAGACCGCCGGCACCGTCACCAGGTTCAACGGATCCTTGATGAAATCGCCTTTGGTGATCCGTTTTCTGATTTTACCCAGTACCACGATGCCGCTGGAGTGATTGATGCGGGTGGTGGTCCGGAAGAGCACGGGCTCCTTCAGTTTTTCGGAGAGATCGAACGCGTAGGCCACCATCTCCTTGGCTTCTTGCACTGAAGAAGGCTCGAGCATCGGAAGTCCGGAGAGTTTGGCGTAATAGCGGTTGTCCTGTTCGTTCTGGCTGGAAAACATGAAGGGGTCGTCGGCCGTCAGCACCACCATGCCGCCTTTCACGCCCACATAGGCCAGGGTCATCAACGCGTCGGCGGCAACGTTCAGGCCGACATGCTTCATGACACACATGGACCTCACGCCGGCATTGGCGGCAGCGGCGGAGACCTCCATGGCGACCTTTTCGTTGGTGCTGTATTCGAAGTAAAGATCACTCTCGCGGGACATCTGGAAAAAGTTGAGAGAAAGCTCCGAGGAGGGGGTGCCGGGATAGGTGCTCGCGAAGGCGACGCCTGCCTCGATCGCTCCCCGGGCAATGGCTTCATTGCCGAGGAGCAGCATTTTTTCGCCGGGCTTGTCGGTCAGTAGTTTATGCATGGCTTGTTCCTGGTGATTTGTAATTAGGTTTCAGCGGCGCCTCTGGCCGCCGCCTCCAGTTTGATCGAAGAGGAAACGTTTAAGTTTTGGTGAAAAATTCCAAATCGCAAATAACAAATACCAAACCCATCACAATGACCAAAATTCAAAATGACAAACCTGTTTGGGAGATTGGATATTAAAATTGGGGATTTCATTGTAATTTGGTGCCTGGAATTTGACATTTCTGATTACCCCAATACCCGGGATAGTGTCTCTAAAGATTACCTTTCTACTGGGTATAGTACCGTTAAGTTTCAGATGAGGTTTTAAGATTATAACAAAAATAAAATTTTCTTACGTTGTGGTGACCCAAAATGGCCATAAGTGTCTCGTTTCTATTTCAAGCGTCAAGGCACCAGTATGGGGCGCTGGTGGATTTTACGCCCGTGAACCATTTCGAAAACCGCATTGATCTCGGCCAGGGGAAACGTCTTGGCGAACGGACCGATCTTGACCTTGCCTGCCAGCACGAGGTCGAGCACCGGTTTGTAGTATTTCGGCTGGCAGCCCCAGCTGC
Source organism: Desulfobacterales bacterium (assembly GCA_039768375.1). Taxonomy (GTDB): domain Bacteria; phylum Desulfobacterota; class Desulfobacteria; order Desulfobacterales; family SG8-13; genus JARFQH01. Next base: position 3,940 of record JBDNAO010000450.1, read on the forward strand.
CGCGCGCGGTTGCGTGATAGGCCATCAGATTCGACAACCGGATGTCGACCGTTTCCATCGTGAAGCCGACCACGGCCAGCGATGCGCCATAGGTCAGCAGGCCGAAGGCCGTTTTCTGCCCGGCCGCCGTTCCCGAGGTCTCGAAGATTTTCCATTCGGTGCGCCGCCGGCCCTGGTCTTTGACGAATTCGGAAACCGCTTTGCGCAGGTCTTTGAACGGCATTTCGCGGGCGTTGAAGGTCCGGTCGACGTAAGGCGCAATCGCCGCGAGCTTGGCCGCATCGACGTCGATCGCCACCACGGCGGAGCCGAAACTTTTTGCAATCTGGGCACCGAATCCACCGACGCCGCCGACGCCGACGAAGATGGCAGTGTCTTCGGCTGAGAGTCCCGATTCGATCACTGCCTGGTAGGGGGTAGTGACCGCATCGGCGATAACCGACAACTCGGCCAGCGAAACACCGGAGCCGCCGCCGGGACTGCCGTCCGCGTCCACCGGCACCTCGCAGAGCTGGGCTGCCGGAACCAGGATATGGGAGGCGAAACCGCCTTGGATGTCGTTGCCGGGCATTTTCTGGGCGGCGCAGATGTTTCCAAATCCGCGGTTGCAGACGTCACAGTCACCGCAGGGCATGACGGCCGGCACGATGACCGCCTTATCGGCCCAGTTTTCGGCGCCCGGGCCGCAGGTCTCCACAATCCCGCTGATTTCATGTCCCAGGGTCAGCGGCAGCGGCGATTTGGTCCGCACGCCGTCGTAGAAAAACCCGAGATCGGTGTGGCAGACACCGCAGCCGACCACGCGCAGCAGAACTTCTCCCGCACCCGGCTGCGGCAGCTGGCTCTCGACGCGCTGCAGCGGTTTTTGAGGCGCGACCATTTGCCAGGATGTCATCGACATGCTTCATCCTCCTTGTTTATAGGCTTTAAGATAACTGTTTTGACTGTGTTATCGGTCGTTGGCGTATTACAATACAGCCGCCTCCCTCTGGCCTTGTCAAATTCTTTATCTTAAAGCCTATAATTGCAGATCAGTTAAATTCGGTAATCGCCAGACGTGTCAGGCTCCCCTGTATTCCGGTCTTTTCCGTCCCATGGAGGTCAGCCCTTCGAGAGCATCGGCGGTTGAAAAGATTTCCTGCAGGCGTCCCAGCTCGATCTCGACGGCTTCCTCCATCTGTTTGTCGACCTGCCGATCGATGATCTCGTCGGCGATCTTGAGAGCCAGGGGCGCCTTGTATCCGACGATCTTGGCGGTTTTGGCGGCCAGGGCCTGGTCGACACCTTCGGGAGGACGCCCGGCCAGCAGATGCGATACGTTTACGGCCGATCCCATGGCGGCCAGGGGTTTGAACTTTGCCGGAATCGCGTGCCGGCGGTACTTGTCCGGCTGGCCCTTGCCGATCAGCTCTTTAATGGCCGCGTCGACCTCGGCCGGCGCCACCAGGCGGTTGACGATCCCCAGGGCGTGGGCGTCTTCGGCACCGATTGTAACGCCGCTGAAGACGTAATACTTGGCCAGTTCCGGGCCCAGGTGGCGGGCCAGGCGCAGCATGCCACCCAGACCGGGGTAAATGCCGATCCCGGTTTCAGGAAACCCCAAAGACCCGGCCGGTGTGGCGACGATTGCCTGGCAGGCCAGCGCCAGTTCGCTGCCGCCACCCAGTGACAGCCCATCCAGCAGGGCGATGGTCGGTTTAGACGCATTTTCGATTTTGAGCAGCAGCGCGTGACCCTTGCGGGTGAAGTCGACGATGTCGGGGACTTTGCCGGACTTGATCTTGTTGATGAAATAGCGGATGTCGGCTCCGGCCACGAAGGCCTTTCCGGCACCCTGAAACACGATGGCCTTTGCGGCCGGGTCCTGCTCGGCCGTGGTGAAGCGGGCCGATAATTGGGCCACCACCGCCTCGTTCAGGGCGTTCATGGCCTCCGGGCGGTTGAGGGTGATGAAAGCGATGCCGTCCTTGACATCCAGATCGACGAAGTTGAATTCGAACGGTTTTCCGGCGGCTTTCTGGCGAATGAGGATGTCGGGCATGCGGAAGTCCGGGTATTTGCGGGCCACAGCCTCGACCGCCGCGCAGGTCTTCTCGATGCCGATCTTGTTCATGATTTCGAAGGGGCCCATGACCCAGCGCAAACCGATCTTGGCCCCGCGATCGGTGTCCTCGATCGAGGCGACCCCTTCATCGACCAGGGCGGCGGCCACCCCGAGACATACGCCGTAAAAGCGGTCGATCACCGGCTCGATTTTCGATTCGTCGGCTGCACCTTCGATATCCCAGTTGACGCCTTTTTCTTTTTGCGTTTTCAGGGCTTCGCAAGGGGCGTAAAAAGGACCCAGTTCGTCGCCCAGGGTGGTGGCGGCGTGCACCGCAATCGGAATCCCGGTGACGTTCATCAGTTGAAAGGGGCCCATGCCGATTTTGAAGGCCCGTTTGGCGGCTTCCTCGATGGTCGGAATGTCGGCCAGTTTTTCTTCGAACATGCGGGCGGCTTCGTTCAGGAAGGGGACGAAGAATCGGTTGACGGCGAAACCGGGCGCATCCTTGACCACGATGGCGGTTTTGCCGTGCAGCTTGGCGGCCAGCAACGATTTTTCGAGGGTTTCCCGGCTGGTCTTGTCGTGCGGAATGACTTCCAGCAGCCGGTTTTTGGCCGGATGGTAAAAGTAATGGAGGCCGATGAAGCGGTCGGGTCGATCGGTCTGCTCGGCAAATTCACGCACATAGAAACTCGAGGTGTTGGTGGCCAGGATGGTTTTCAGCGAGCAGATCTTGTCCAGCTTCTTGAAGAGGTCGGACTTGACCCCTTTGTCCTCGAAAACCGCTTCGATGACAAGGTCGGCGTCGGCAACCGCGTTGGTGTCGGAGGTGGCCTTGATCCGGGAGACGATCGCGTCGGCTTCTTCAGGGGCAAAGATTTTGCGCTCGACGCCTTCCTGCAGCGTTTTGCGGATGGTGTTCAGACCGCGTTCGACGAACTCGTCCTGCATGTCCACCATGACGACATCGATCCCCTCCTGGGCGATTTTCTGGACAATGCCGCTGCCCATGTTGCCGGCACCGATCACGCCGATTTTTCTGATCTGAGACATGTGACCTCCTTA
>JBDNAO010000073.1:0-7464 GCA_039768375.1 Desulfobacterales bacterium
GTGAACAGGAGAATGATGACGAACTCATCCAACATGGATGTCATGGTTGAGTCTTCAAGATTGCCGCCGTTTTCATAAATTACCTCTGTCAGATCGGCAACGATGCCGGGTCGGTCTTTGCTGAACGCCGTCATAATGTATTTTTTATCCATCTTTTACCTCCATCGACCAGAAAACGGGTTGATTGCGTTTCCAATCGGCCCGGTGGCCGCTTTGTTTAAAAACAAGTTTATAAGTCGGCAGGTTGGGCAGGGATTGCCGCGACTGAAAACGCATGCTTATGGAAAAGTTATGCTGCCGCTGACTGAATTTTCGATAGCAAATGTCATACAAAAATGCAAGGAACTGATTAAAATACGGTGAACAATTCTTTTTCCCGGAATGTGCAGAGAAATTTCACTTACTGTAGCTATCTAATAACATGTCTCTTTTAGTTGATATTTGTATTCTTCTAAAGTTATTGTAAATTCTACATTTTAGTCCAACGTTCTTGACAAACTATAACGCATCGATTTATTAATATTCTTAGCTCAGGTTGGGTTACAGCACTTCCTCTACGGTCCTTATAGCTTTCCTTCTGATTCCACATCTCCAGCGCCCAAATCTCGCAAATATTTTCGCAAAGCCTTTCAAAGGTCTTATGCGCGCGTTTAACCACAATCCATATGGTGGATAAGGGGGGCTTATGAAGTGGTTGGGATGGTACTTTAAAATCAATTTGTTGGTTAGAATTCTGCTTGGCTTGATCCTGGGGGCGATCGCCGGTCTGGTGTTCGGGCCCGGTATCGTCTGGGTGAGTCCTTTCGGCGACATCTTCGTGCGCTTGCTCAAGATGATCGTGATGCCGGTGGTGATGTTCACCCTGATTGTCGGGGCAGCCAGCATCCACCCCGCTCGTTTGGGGCGGGTCGGCGTGAAAGCACTGGTTATCTACATGTTTACCACCGCATTTGCGGTGGCGCTCGGACTTGCAATGGGCAACATCTTCCATCCGGGCAAAGGTTTGCAGTTGGCCGGGGCAGCCAGCGCCTTCGGCAAAGAGCTGGAACAACCCTCACTGCTTGACACCTTGATTAATGTGGTTCCGAAAAATCCCTTCAGTGCCTTTTCGTCCGGAGAGATTCTGCCAACGATTTTCTTTTGCATCATGTTCGGTATCGGCCTGGCGTTTCTGAGGGAAAGTGGGGAGGAGCGGGTCCGGGAGGCCGCCAATGCTGTGTTCAAGTTCTTTGAGGGTTGCGGAGAAGTCATGTACAAGGTGGTCCATTGGATCCTGCAGTATGCGCCCATCGGCGTATTTGCGCTGATCGCGGTCGTATTCGGCAAACAGGGTGCTGAAGCTTTCGGCCCTTTGGGTATTGTCACGATGTCGGTCTATATCGCCTTGCTGGTCCATTACCTGCTGGTTTACGGAGGCTTGTTAGCGATCTTTCGCATCAGTCCCTTACAATTTTATGCCAGGGCCAAGGAAGCCACAATTACAGCGTTTGTAACCCGCAGCAGCGGTGGAACTCTGCCGGTAAGCCTGGATGTCGCCCAAAATAAGATGGGCGTCTCCAAGGGGGTTTTTTCATTCACACTGCCTTTGGGCGCCACCATCAATATGGACGGCACCGCCATTTACCAGGGCGTCTGTGCCATCTTCGTGGGCTTTGCCATCGGTTCGCCGTTGACACTCAGCCAGCAGATGACGGTCATCATGACGGCCGTGCTGGCATCCATCGGTACCGCCGGTGTGCCCGGCGCCGGCGCCATTATGCTGCTGATGGTCCTCAATTCGGTCGGCTTGAAGGTTGAACCGGGAACGACGGTGGCCATGGCCTATGCCATGATTTTCGGCATCGATGCGCTCTTGGATATGGGACGGACCGCCTTAAATGTAAGCGGGGACCTTGCGGTCACCTGTTCAGTAGCGAAAAGCGAAGGTGAATTGGACCAGACTTACTGGGAAAAGGAGGTTCCGAAGAAGGCGGTCGCCGAGGGCGCTTGATAGACGCAAAATCTCATCGCCGGAAAGGGAGTCAAATGGTCTGCCGATCTGAAGCGCCGTGCTGTCGACTTAGGCTTGCGGTTGCAGCAATACCGTTCACAGCCGGTGATAATGCCATTCAAAGATAATGCGTCACCGATCATAAAGGGGGGACTATGCCGGAATTATCATCCATTATAAAAAATGTTTTTCTTTTTAAGGACTTGACAGAAACCGAACTCAATCTGCTGGCGCAAAGAGTCACCCAGAAGACATACCCGCTGGGTGCCTATCTCTTTCGCGCCGGTACATCCCGCACGGAAATGTTTGTCATCCAAGCGGGCGAGGTAGAAATCCTGAGAGGAATTGGGGATATTCAAAGAACGGTTGCACGGATCGGTGAGGGTAACTTTGTGGGCGAAGGCGCCATGTTGGATGAAGATGAGCACACGAATTCCTGTCGGGCCGTGATCGAAAGCCGCGTTTTGGTGTTGGAGCGCCAGGCGGTTGAAGATATTCTCAAGAGAAGTCCTGATGTGGCCGGCAAGATCTTCGCCCAGGTTGCCCGGGTCATGGCCTACCGTTTGAAATATGCCAGCTTTGGATACCGGGGTGCAGCGGTGGCAGCGCCCGTCGGTAGCAAAAAACGCTTGGAACACGACCTGCTGGGTGAGCGGGAGGTGCCGGCCGATGCTTACTTTGGTATCCAAACCCTGAGAGCGCTGGAGAACTATGATATTACCGGCATCCCGCTGTCTCACTTCCCCAACTTTGTCAAAGCACTGGCTATGGTCAAAAAAGCAGCCGCCAAGGCCAATCAAAAGCTGGGGGACCTGGATAAAGAAGTGGGTGAAGCGATTGGCAAGGCTTGCGATGAAATCATTGCCGGTAATCTGCACGGCCAATTCGTCGTCGACATGATCCAGGGCGGTGCGGGCACCTCCACCAACATGAACGCCAACGAAGTCATCGCCAACCGGGCCCTGGAAATCCTCGGCCATTCCAGGGGCGAATATGAGGCGGTCCATCCCAACAATCATGTGAATAAATCGCAGTCTACGAATGATGCTTATCCCACGGCCATACGGTTGGCCGTATTGCTTAGCTACAGCGAACTCACCGACGCCCTGGCGGATTTGGCCTACGAACTGAAACAGAAATCGGTTGAATTCTCAGATGTGATCAAAATGGGGCGGACGCAGCTCCAGGATGCCGTTCCCATGACGCTCGGGCAGGAATTCGACGGCTTCCGGGTAACGGTTAAAGAAGATATTCAGCGGATCAATGTTGTGGTTCAGCTGTTCCGTGAGATCAACCTGGGGGCAACGGCCATCGGCACCGGTATTACGGCCAAACCGGAATATTCCAGCCTTGCCATCGAGGAGCTGTCGCGTATTGCCAAATTTGAGCTGGTCCAGGCCGAGAACCTGATGGAGGCGACCTCCGACATGGGCGCTTTTGTCATGTTTTCCAGTGTGCTCAAACGGATAGCCGTAAAGATATCCAAGATCTGCAACGATCTGCGGCTGCTCAGCAGTGGACCCCGGGCAGGGCTGAACGAAATCAACTTGCCTCCCATGGCGCCCGGATCCTCTATCATGCCCGGCAAGGTCAACCCGGTGATCCCCGAAGTGGTCAATCAGGTGGCCTTTCAGGTCATCGGCAATGATTTAACCGTCACGATGGCGGCCGAGGCCGGTCAGCTACAGCTCAATGTCATGGAGCCGGTGCTCGCCTTTAACTGTTTTCAATCGCTGAAGATGTTGACCCAGGCCATCAACACGCTGACCCAGCGCTGCATAAAGGGCATTACGGCCAACCGTGAGCGCTGCCGTGACTACGTAGCGAACAGCATCGGGATCGTCACGGCGTTAGTGCCTCATATCGGCTATGAGAACGCGACGCGGATCGCAAAGAGGGCGCTGGAAACGAATCGGAGTGTCATGGATCTCGTCCTGGAAGAAGGCCTTTTGAGCCAAAATCAACTGGAAGACATTCTGTCACCCCAGAAAATGACCCAGCCGCGTATCTAATCCGCGAGAATTTACGGATAGACGCGTCGGGAAGAAGACCGAAGGAAAACCGTCTTACGGTTTAAAAAATCCGTGTGAGTTGCTCCAAACCCAATACAAACCGATGGAGGCGTAAAATGAAACGGATATTCCTAATTTTACTTGCAATTCTATGGCTGGCTTTACCGCACGTAAACGCCGGAGAAATTGACCGCATAAAGGACAAGGGCGAAATAGTGGTATCGGTTAACAAGGGCTACCCCCCCTTTTGTGTGGTCGGTAAAGATGGCATCATCGGGTTGGATGTCGATTTGGCCGGGCTGATCGCTGATCACCTCGGTGTGAAGGTAAAGTTTATCATGCCTGATCTGTATAAGGATCAAATTCCTAAATTGTTGGCTGGCGAATCGGACATCATTATCGCTGCGATGACCCGAACCGTGGATCGGGGCCTGCAAGTGGCTTTTACGGAACCCTATTTTGAGGTCAGCCAGGCTGCCTTGGTTGAAAGAGACATGGTAACGCCGATGGCCAATTCCTATTTCGATCTGGTGGACGTACCGGGCATCCGCATCGGGGTCAAAGCCAATACGACCATTGAGAACTTTGCGCGTGAGCTCTTTCCCGCCGAGGCCATTAAAACCTTCCCCGATCATCCGGAAGCGGTTGAGGCGCTGGTCAAGGGGGAAGTGGATGCCACGGTTCATGATTCACCCTTTGTGCAGATTTGGGCCCAAACACATCCTGACGTGTCTGGGCGCATCAAACCGCTGCTGGCACCGGTTACCAAAGAGTATTACGGGTTTGCCATTCGCAAGGGAGACCCGGATTTTCTCAATTGGCTCAACCTTTTTATAACACAGGTGAAAATCGATGGTACCATGGATTTGCTGGAGCATCGGTATTTTGTCGAAATGCAGTGGGCAGGCGTAAAAACCACTCGCGAGGCGCGCATCACCAAGGCGCAGTTATTGCGAAACAAGTTCGTAGCCAGAAAGCAGGCGCTGCTCGAGCAAAAACATGCCGAGGAGAAACTTAGATCGGGCGATGCCTACGAATAGTCTAGTTGTATCGGAATGCGCGCCCATTTTCAGAAATGAGGGGGGGCAGGCGTGTTGATTCAAAGATATCGAGTAATGTGATACACCCATCACATAGGAATTATCCCTATAAATATGAGGAGGTAAGCTTATTGAAATTGAACGTAAATGATATTATGTATTATACTCTAAATTTGTATGATTATTTAAATTCATTCGCAATCTGATTGAACGATCTCCTCGAGCTATAGCTGCGATTCATGTAAAATCTACGGCTCATATCCATCCGCATAAACTGTTTCTGATTCTCCTATCACACCTGATCGGACCCGTTGATTCACAAAAATTCAAATCCGTTCACCCATCTGAAATTTCACTCCTTCGAATAAAAAGAAAGGAGGAGATTGAAAATGAAGGCTAACATTGTAAGAAAGGTGGGTTGTTTGGCTATCTTTTTTGCCATTGTGGTTCCACTGGCAGGTGCAGACAATAGATGCAAATGCAGTCCTACGGAATGGGACTTTGGCGATGTCCCAATCGGTTCGTCATCGACTGTAATATTTACGCTTTCTAATTTCGAGGAGACTGAAATAGCGATAAGAAATATTTGGATTGTGAACGCTACAAGTGACTCATTCAGAATACATATCGATGTCCCGCCACCCTCGATATATATCCCGAATGAAAATACTTACGATATCATTGTCGAATTTTCACCTTCAACACTTGGCGACCACTCTGCGGAATTGAGAATATCGACAAATACAAAAGTTTCGGATGTTTTCATACCTGTTCAGGGCATGGGAGTAATTGAAGAAGTTCCGCCGGTCGAGCTTATGGCCTACCTCATCGATTCCTTCAGTGAGTTTGTAGAAAAAGAAACGATTAAATTTTCCGGACACGGTCATTTAGCGAGCTGCCGCAGGAAGGCCTTCGGAAGTATGCTAAAAGCTTCAAGCGATTTGATCAACGTTTGTGACTATGAATCCGCTTGCACTCAATTGCGGGACGTCCTGAATCGTATCGATGGTGACAGGCATCCACCGGATTTTATGGAAGGCCTAAATACAGAGACGCTTGCATCCATGATCCGAGACGTAATAAATTTATTAGAGTGCCTTAAACAATAATTTTCTTAAACAAATATTCTTTAGCGCAGATTGGCCTAAAGCATTTCCTCTGCGACCGCTACAGCCCTCCTTCCGATTCCACATCTCCACCGCTCACGTCTCGTAAATAAGAAAAATACAGCAAACGGCTTGAACCATCTGCGGTGCTGAAGGAAAAAGTGGATAAAGGAGAACAGTTTGTTTATAATCCCTGAAAATTCTGATATGCCCTGATTTCAAGACCAGCTGAACCAATTAAAGAGGGAGGCCCATGGAACCAATTTATAATCAGCTCGCTCAACATCTGGACAACCTTCCCGGAGGCTATCCCGCCACGGTATCCGGAATTGAATTACGGATTTTAAAGAGGCTCTTTACACCTGAGGAAGCTGAGATCGCCGTCCATCTCACTTTGATGCCGGAGCCGGCAGCCACTATCGCCCAGCGCATTGGGGCCGATGAAACCACGCTGACGCCTGCATTAATTGACATGTCGCACAAGGGGCTCATCATCCGTTTGGAAAGAAAAGGCGAGCTCAAGTTTATGGCGGCCCAGTTCATGGTGGGCATTTGGGAATATCATGTCAATGATCTTGATGAGGGACTGATCAAAGATGTGAATGAATATCTGCCATATCTTACCGAGGCCCAGGAGCAAGTCCGAACCCAGCAGTTACGCGTCATCCCCATTAGCAAAAGTCTTGCGGCCGATATCAAGGTAATGCCCTACGAGCAGGCAGAGGAGATCATCAAACAGCAATCTAAAATTGTCGTTGCTCCCTGCATCTGCCGCAGAGAGCATCAGATGGTCGGTGAGGGCTGCGATAAACCCATGGAAGCCTGCCTGGTTTTCGGCGGCGGTGCTCACTTTTATGAGGGCAACGGTATCGGACGCACCATTTCCCAGCAGGAGGCATTGGGTATCTTGCAACAGGGCATCGATGCCGGTCTCGTTCTGCAACCGGGCAATGCCAAAAAGCCGTCAAACATCTGTATGTGTTGCGGTTGTTGCTGCCAGATCCTCAAAATGTTAAAGCGCTCGGGGAAACCAGCCCAAATCGCCTGTACCAGTTACTTTGCGGTGGTGGATGAGGAAGGTTGTATTACTTGCGGTAATTGTGAAGATAAATGCCAAATGGAGGCCATTATCATCGATGAGGTCGCCCGAGTGGATCTGGACCGGTGTATCGGCTGCGGACTTTGCATCCCATCCTGTGATGTTGAGGCCATCCGCCTCGAGGCCAAACACGAGGATGACCAATGGGTACCGCCGGCCAATGTCATTGGCACATACACCAATATTGTCAAAGAGCGTGGCAAGATCTGATACAGGA
>JBDNAO010000451.1:0-11728 GCA_039768375.1 Desulfobacterales bacterium
CACGCCGATTGCCATGGAGAAGGAGGTGCGCTTTGCGATCCGCGAAGGCGGCCGAACCGTCGGGGCGGGCGTGGTAAGCGACATCATTGAATAGCGGCGGAAGACTACCTATATGATAGCGAACACGAAGATTAGAATCAGGCTGAAGGCTTACGATCATAAACTTCTGGATCAATCCGTGTCAGACATCGTCGATACCGCGAACAAGACCGGCGCGAAGGTCGTCGGTCCCATTCCGCTGCCGACCCAGATCAACAAGTTTTGTGTTCTCCGCTCGCCTCATATCGACAAAAAGTCCCGTGAGCAGTTTGAGATGCGAACGCACAAGCGTTTGCTGGATATCCTGGAGCCAACCCAGCAGACCGTGGACGCGCTCATGCAACTGGATCTTTCACCGGGTGTGGACGTGGAGATCAAGCTCTAACCTGTCGGCGTCCCTTAAGCACAGTGAATTCGGCCCGGGGATCCCGGGTCTTTCGCGACGGCCTCGGTAGAACCCGTCAGACGGTTTTGAGTGGTGACGACTGACGGTCGTGCAACATCTGCACAGAGGGGTTTATAAAGAAAATGTGTAAAGGCTTACTGGGAAGAAAACTGGGCATGACCGGGTACTTCACCCCTGCTGGCGAATTTGTTCCGGTGACGGTTGTGGAAGTCGGTCCATGTGTCGTCACCCAGATCAAAACGGTTGCCAGTGACGGATACAACGCACTGCAACTGGGTATGGGAACGAGGAAGGCCAAGCGTGTCAACAAACCGATGCAGGGTCATCTGAAGAAAAGCGGCGAAGCGACGTTTGCCTGTCTACGCGAAGTGGCGGTCGACAATCCTGAGGAATACAAACTCGGTCAGAGCGTGACTCTGGATCTGTTCGATATCGGTGAAAAGGTGGATGTTGTGGGAACGACGAAGGGCCGCGGATTTTCCGGCGTCATTAAACGCCACGGGTTTCACCGCGGTCCGGCGGGACACGGAAGTAAAAACGTCCGTCCCCCGGGATCGATCGGCACCAGTGCCTGGCCGTCAAAAGTGACCAAAGGCAAAAAAATGCCCGGCCAGTACGGGGCGAGTCGGAAGACCGTGTGCAACCTGACGATCGTCGACATCCGCCCGGCCGAAAACCTGTTGTTATTGAAAGGGGCGGTGCCGGGTTATGCCTCCAATATGGTGCTGGTCAAAAAAGTAAAGTTTGCCAAGAAGAATTCATGATTGAATGGCGGAGATCCGAAAACTAACGTCGCATTAAGCAGATGCGACCGGTTGAGGTCCGATTTAGACTGGACCCTTTATTTTGAGCGGGGATGACCATGGCAGTGATCGATGTGGTGAACAGCAAAGGCGAAAAGGTTTCGGAGCGTGAACTTTCGGACGCGCTTTTCAATGTTGCGCCCAAAACAAGCGTTCTGCACGAGGTCGTGACGGCCCAGTTGGCCGGCCGCCGCTCGGGAACCGCATCGACCAAGCGGCGCAGCGAAGTGCGTGGCAGTACACGCAAACTCTACCGGCAGAAGGGAACCGGCCGGGCGCGCCGCGGCGATATCAAGTCGCCCCTCATGCGCGGCGGCGGCGTGGTCTTCGGCCCGCATCCCCGGTCTTTTGCGTCCAAGGTTTCCAAGAAGGTCAGGAAGCTGGCGCTGAAAATGGCGCTGACGAGCAAGCGGCAGGAAAACGAACTGGTGGTGCTTGACAAATTCGACCTGGAGAAGGTGAAGACCAAGGATTTTATCGAGATCGTTCAAGCCCTCCGGCTTGATAACGCCTTGATCGTGACGGATAAGAAGGACGAAACTCTCGAGCTTTCTTCGCGGAACGTCCCCCGGATCAAGGTGCTGAGAAGTGAAGGGCTCAACGTGTACGATATTCTCAAATACAAAAACCTGGTCCTGCTGGAGCCCGCAATCAACGACATTGAAGGGAGGCTGCTGGCATGACACTGCAGTATGACATCATCATTAGGCCGGTTGTCACCGAAAAAACCAACACCCAGAAGGAAGCGGCTAACCAGGTGACTTTCGAGGTGGACCGCAAGGCCAACCGTATCGAGGTCCGGCGAGCAATCGAGCGGATTTTCAACGTAAGGGTTGCCAACGTGCGGACGATGCAGATCAGGGGCAAGTTCAAACGCAGAGGCCGTGTTCTCGGGAAACGGCGCGATTGGAAAAAGGCGATTGTGACCCTGCGGCCGGGGGAACGGATTGAATTTTTCGAAGGGGTGTAACCATCGACCCGGACCGTTTGTGGTTAATCCGGTTTAGGAGTAGGCATGGGAATAAAAAAAGTAAAACCGACTTCGCCCGGACGCCGTTTTCAGGGCTATTCGGCATTCGACGACATCACCGCGACGTCTCCCGAAAAGAGTCTGTTGCGCCCTCTCAACAAGAGCGGTGGCCGCAACGTCATGGGGCGCGTCACCAGTCGTCACCGGGGCGGCGGACACAAGCGACATTACCGCGTCATCGATTTCAAGCGCAATAAAATCGGCATTCCGGCCAGGGTCGCCACCATCGAATACGACCCCAACCGCAGTGCACGAATCGCCCTGCTGCACTATGCCGACGGTGAGAAGCGCTACATTCTGGCGCCTCTCAATTTGAAGGTCGGCGATACGGTTGAGGCAGGACCCGAGGTCGACATTAAGCCCGGGAACGCCTTGCCGCTGAGCAACATACCGCTGGGAACCCACATTCACAATATCGAGCTGCGGGCCGGAAACGGCGGTCAGATCGTGCGAAGTGCCGGAACGTTTGCCCAGTTGATGGCCAAGGAGGATCGCTATGCGCTGATCAAGCTTCCTTCCGGCGAAGTACGAATGGTTCTGTTGAACTGCCAGGCCACTATCGGCCAGCTCGGCAATGTCGAACACGAAAACATCTCGATCGGCAAAGCCGGTCGCAAGCGCTGGTTGGGGCGCCGGCCCCGCGTTCGTGGGGTGGCCATGAACCCGGTCGACCATCCGATGGGCGGTGGTGAAGGTCGCTCGTCGGGCGGGCGCCACCCGTGCAGCCCGTGGGGGATGCCCTCCAAGGGCTTCAAAACCCGCAAACGAACTAAATTCAGCAATCGGCTGATCGTGAAACGACGCTCGAAAAAATAGTAAGCGTTCACAGGGCACCGCATCTGCTTTGTTGTCGGGCACTTGAAGTACAAAAGTACGTCTGCGAGCCCGGCGCCTTGCATCTGCGGCACCCTGTAAACGCTTACAATTAGGTGGTTTGAAGTGCATCGGACTTTGCAACCTTGTGAACGATTACAAAAAATAAGCCAACCGTATGCGGTCATCGTGCCGAATCGGTGAGGCAAAGTCATCAGGCGGGCTTTTGTGCTTGAGCCCGGCACTCGTCAGGCATGACGTTAGACAGGAGAGAAAATGCCACGCTCGTTGAAAAAAGGTCCCTATGTCGAAGTGAAACTGGTGAAAAAGGTCGAAGAGGCTCAAAAGAGCCGCAGCAACCGGGTTATCAAAACATGGTCCCGGCGGTCGACGATCTTGCCGGAAATGGTCGGCATTACGCTGGCTGTTCACAACGGGAAGAAATTTGTCCCGGTTTTTATTTCTGAGAACATGGTCGGTCACAAACTTGGAGAGTTCTCACCGACGCGCACGTTTTACGGCCATGCGGGCTCCAAGAAATCGTCGCTGAAGTAGAGCGGTTTCGGATCGAACCGCGCCCGTCTTTGCGATTGACAACCGGTTCGCACTCCAAACAGTCAAAGATAAAAGGAAGCGTCGCACAATGGAGGTTAGAGCTGTTACAAAACACGTCCGTATTTCTCCCCGCAAAGTCCGTTTTTTAATCGATGCCGTCAAGGGGAAACCGGTGGAAGCGGCTCTCAATGCCCTCAAGTTCATGCCGATGAAAGCGGCCGGGATTGTCGAAAAAACCATGCGCAGCGCCGTCGCCAACGCGAATCAAAACGCCGACATCGACGTCGACACCCTGGTGGTCAGCAATATTACCGCCGATCAGGGGCCGACCCTGAAGCGCTTTCGGGCGAGGGCCCGCGGGCGTGGTGCACGGATTTTAAAAAGAACCAGTCACATCACCGTCATCTTGGCTGAGCAGTCGCTGCAATAGGCCGGAGGAGGAAAAAGCTTGGGCCAGAAAGTAAATCCGATCGGATTGAGATTAGGGATCGTCAAAACCTGGGAGTCACGCTGGTACGCCGATAAGAATTACGCTGATTATATTTTGGAAGATTATAAGGTCAGGCGCTTCATCAAAAAGAAGCTTTACCATGCCGGCGTCTCCAGGATCGAGATCGAACGATCATCAAAGCGGATCAGGCTGAGAATATTTACCTCCAGACCGGGCATCGTGATCGGTAAAAAAGGTTCCGAAATTTCACTGCTCAAACAGGAGATCGAAAAGATTGTCACTCATGAAGTTCTGATTGACATACAGGAAATCAGGAAACCGGAGATCGATGCGCAGCTCGTGGCCGAAAATATCGCGCTTCAGATCGAACGGCGGGTGGCCTTCAGACGGGCCATGAAACGTGGTGTCTCCTCAGCCATGCGCTTCGGCGCTCAGGGAGTCAAGGTCATTTGCGGTGGAAGACTGGGGGGTGCTGAAATGGCCCGCCGCGAATGGTATCGGGAGGGTCGCGTACCTTTGCACACCCTGCGGGCCGACATCGATTACGGCTTTACGGAAGCCCGTACGACCTACGGTGCGATCGGCGTCAAGGTCTTTGTGTTCAAGGGTGAAATTCTGAAGAAGGACAAGGTGGAATACGAAAATCAGTAAGCTGACCGGCGGCGCGGCTGCATGCGACCGGCGGATGGCCCGACACGACACACGGCGATGACCGGGAAACAGCGATAAACTGCCGGGACAGGAGTACTTACCAATGCTTAGCCCCAAGAAGGTAAAATTCAGAAAACAGCAAAAAGGCAGGATGAGAGGCCTCTCCCACAGAGGCAGTCGTCTTAACTTCGGCCAGTTTGGCCTGCAGGCTGTCAAATGCGGCTGGCTTTCCGCTCGACAAATCGAAGCGGCCCGTGTCGCCATGACCCGCCACGTAAAAAGGGGTGCCAGAATCTGGATACGGGTATTCCCTGACAAACCGATTACTAAAAAACCGGCTGAAGTACGTATGGGGAAGGGCAAGGGAGCCCCTGAGGCCTGGGTAGCGGTCGTGAGACCCGGCCGAATTCTTTACGAAATGGAAGGTGTTTCGAGAGAGGTAGCCGTGGAGGCTTTCCGGCTCGCTGCCCACAAGCTTTCGGTCAAGACGAAATTTGTGGAAAGGAGCATCGCATCATGAAAGCCGGTGAATTCAGATCCCTTAGCCCGGAAGAGCAACGGCAGAAGCTGGTCGAATTAAAACAGGAGCTCTTTAACCTCCGCTTTCAACATGCAACCGGACAGCTCGAAAACCCGCAGCGGCTTAAACAGATAAAGCGTGACGTAGCCCGGGTACAAACCATCATACGAGAAGAAGAATTGTCGACACACCAAACCGAGGCCAGATAGAATAACCCATAATTATAGAGACAAGTTGTTATTGCTGCCATGAAAAAACGCGGAATGAAAAGACAAGTGATCGGGACCGTTGTCAGTGACAAGATGGACAAGACCGTCGTGGTCCAGTCGGAAAGACTGGTCAAACACCGGCTGTATGAGAAGTATATCCGTCGCAGAGCAAAGTTTTCAGCCCATGATGCCGAAAATTCGTGCCGGATCGGAGACAAGGTCCTCATAACCGAATCGCGGCCGCTCAGCAAAACCAAGCGGTGGCAGGTCAGCCAGATCCTGGAAAAGGCCGTTTGAATTTAAAGGGATTCGAGAGCAATGATTCAGACAGAGACAAAACTGACGGTGGCGGATAACTCCGGTGCAAAAGTGTTGAGCTGCATAAAGGTCCTGGGAGGTACCCGCCGGCGTTATGCCAGGATCGGCGACATTATCGTTGTATCGGTCAAGGAAGCCATTCCGAATGCAAAAGTCAAAAAAGGGGACGTCTTGAAGGCCGTTGTGGTGCGAACCAAGAAAGCGATCAGGCGACCGGACGGATCTTTCATCCGTTTCGACGACAACTCGGCCGTGCTCATATCGGCAAGCAGGGAACCGATTGGAACCCGCATATTCGGACCGGTTGCAAGAGAATTGCGCGCAAAGAAGTTTATGAAGATCATTTCGCTGGCCCCGGAAGTCATTTAGGATCGAGGGCCACCAGGTGGAAGGGCACCGATGAACGCGACGAAGTGTAGAATCAAAAAAGATGACAAGGTCAAAGTGATCGCCGGCAAGGACAAAGGCAAGATCGGTAAAGTCCTCAAGGTGATCCGCAAAAAAAACAGGGTGCTTGTCGAAAACGTCAACATGGTCAAACGGCACGCGAAACCCTCCGCGCAGAACAGGCAGGGCGGTATAATCGAAGGCGAGGCTCCCATCCACTGGTCGAATTTAATGCTTATGTGCAGCAAATGCATGGCACCGACCCGCATCAAAATGCAGCGTCTCGAGGACGGGAAAAAACTGCGGGCCTGCGGCAAGTGCGACGAGATTATCGACAAGTAAGCGGAGGAACAAGATGTCCCAGCTCAAACAATTTTACCTCAAAACGGTGGTCCCCCAGCTAATGGAGACCTTCAAATACCGCAATGTCATGCAAGTACCGAAGCTCAAAAAGGTTACGTTGAACATGGGGTTAGGGGAAGCGATCCATAACATTAAAATTCTGGATTCAGCGGTAGAAGAGCTGCAGACCATCGCCGGACAGCGTCCGGTCATTACCCGTGCCAGACGATCGATCGCCACCTTCAAGCTGCGAACCGGCATGCCGATCGGGTGCATGGTCACCCTGCGCCAAGACCGCATGTATGACTTCTTGAACAAGCTGGTGAATATCGCACTGCCGCGTGTGCGTGATTTCCGCGGCCTATCGGGAAAAGCCATGGACGGTTTCGGAAACTACAGCCTTGGTGTCAAAGAACAGCTCATTTTCCCGGAGATCGATTATGACAAGATCGACAAAATCAAAGGGTTGAACGTGACGATCGTAACCACCGCCAAAACCGACGATGAAGGCCGGGAGTTGCTCCGGCTGTTGGGTATGCCCTTCCGGAATTAACATTTTTTGTGCCGGATTATGTTTGTTAAAGGAGGATGATTTGGCCAAAACTTCGCTCAAAAATAAAGCCATGCGAAAACCCAAATTCGCGGTAAGGGCTTACAACCGCTGCCCGATTTGCGGAAGACCACGTGGGTACATCAGAAAGTTCGGTCTCTGCCGCATTTGCTTTCGCAATTTTGCGTCCCAGGGGAAACTGCCGGGCGTCATCAAATCGAGTTGGTAGCGTCGGTTGATCGGTCTGCTCACAGCCCATTTGCCGAAGGATGAGGTCTATACCGCTCATGCGGGTGAAAAGTTAAAACCGATTATATGAAAACAGTGAATCATCAGCAGCATTGAATGGTTGTTGCGGAGACAGAAAAATGACGATGAGTGATCCGATTGCGGACATGCTGACACGCATCAGAAATGCGGCCAAGGCCAGGTTCAACAGTGTCGATATACCCGGTTCGAATCTTAAAACCGAGCTGGCAAAAATTATGAAAGAAGAAGGGTTTATCCGGAATTACAAGTTTATCAAAGACGGCAAGCAGGGTATTTTGCGGGTATACCTTAAATACGGCTCGGGCCAGGAGAGCGTCATTTGCGGGCTCAAACGCATCAGCAAACCGAGCCGACGCGTCTACCTTGGTAGCGACAACATCAAGTCGGTCATGAACGGTATGGGCGTGGCGATTCTGTCCACCTCGAAGGGAATCATGACCGACAAACGGGCCCGGGCGGAAAAAATCGGTGGTGAACACATCTGCAATCTCTGGTAGTCACCGCTTTTGAGTTGCGCGGTCAAGGTTCAAAGCCTGATTATTGTCGGTGGTGAACAGGAATAAGGAGTCTATACATGTCGCGAGTCGGTAAAAAACCAATTGCGATACCCGAAAAAGTCAAGGTCACCTATCACAGCGGTGAACTGTCCGTACAGGGTCAGAAGGGAAAACTGAGCCGGTCGATCCACCCCGCGGTGACCATTAAGATCGAGGACGGCGAACTGTCTGTGGAGCCGTTGAAATCCGATAAGAGCAGCCTGGCCTTGCAAGGCCTGACGCGAAGTCTGGTGATGAACATGGTCACGGGGGTCGAAAGCGGATTTGCCAGGGTCCTCGAAATCAACGGTATCGGATATCGTGCCGAAGTCAAAGGCCGGAGCCTCATCCTTATGCTGGGATATTCACATCCCGTCAATTTTTCTTTGCCCGATGGCGTTTCGGCCTCTGTCGAACGCAACAATATCATTAAACTCGAGGGAATCGACAAAGAGGTTCTCGGGCAAACCGCAGCGTCGATCCGACGCTTGCGTCCGCCAGAACCCTATAAAGGCAAGGGCATAAAGTTCGCGGAAGAATACATACGCCGCAAGGCCGGCAAGACCGGAACGAAATAATCGGATCGTCCGGATTGAGCGCTCGACTTCATTACAGGATCACCTAATAGAAGCTACCAAGAGATTCAGGAATTGAGACGATGGGATCGTTAAATTTGAAAAAAGAGGCTCGGCTGAAAAGGAAAAAGAGGATCCGAAAGAACATTCTCGGAACTCCAGATAAACCGCGGCTGACGGTTTTTCGCAGTGCGCGGCACATCTATGCCCAAGTGATTGACGACACGAGCGGTCGGACCCTTGCGGCGGCATGCAGCCTGGAAAAAGCCGAGAAGGAGCGGTCCGATGGCGGCAAAAAATCTGAGATTGCCAATCGGATCGGGAAACGTATCGCGGAGCGCGCCATCGCAAAGGGCGTCAAATGCGTCGTTTTTGATCGCAACGGCTTCCTTTACCATGGCCGGGTTAAAGCGGTTTCGGAAGGTGCACGCGAAGGTGGGCTTGAATTTTAGAGGCAATCACCTTTTTCAGCCAACATAAGGAGGCGGGTTCTTGTACAGACAGGATGCAGATGAATATCAGTTGATCGACAAGGTCGTTCACATCAACCGGGTTGCCAAGGTCGTTAAGGGCGGGCGCAGGTTCAGTTTCAGCGCGATTGTCGTTGTCGGTGACGGCAAGGGCAACGTTGGCTGCGGCTTGGGAAAAGCCGGCGAGGTTCCCGAGGCGATTCGCAAGGGCGTGGAGAAAGCCAAAAAAAGTATGATCCAAGTGCCGTTGGTGGAAGGAACCCTTCCCTACGAAACCATCGGAAGGTTCGGTGCGGGCAAGGTCCTCTTGAAACCGGCATCTGCAGGCACGGGTCTCATTGCCGGTGGTGCCGTGCGGGCTGTGCTCGAGGCTGCAGGCGTCCAAAACGTCCTCACCAAATGCATGGGTTCTCACAATCCACACAACGTCGTCAAAGCGACCATTGCCGGTCTTGAGCAGCTTCAAAGCCGGGAGCAGGTCGCCAACCGTCGCGGCATCAACGTGGAAGAGCTGTGATCAACGGGCGCAATGAGACTATTTTTATTGGGTATATACCCGTTTATGACCGGAAGGGTTTTTTTCGATGGCAGGGAAACTGAAGATAACCATGGTGAAAAGCATGATCGGCAGGCCGGAAAAACATCGCCGGGTTCTGCGCGGTCTGGGACTCGGAAAGCTCAACAAAAGTGTCCTGAGAAATGATACGCCGGCCATCAGAGGCATGGTTGAGGCCGTATCGCATCTCGTCACGGCCGTGGAGGTGACCAATGAGGCTCAATGATCTGGCACCGGCACCCGGTGCCCGCAAGGCCCGCAAACGCATCGGTCGCGGTGTCGGCTCTGGATGGGGCAAAACGGCCGGTCGAGGCTCCAAGGGTCAAAACAGTCGAGCGGGCGGCGGAGTGCGGCCCGGATACGAAGGTGGGCAGATGCCCATCCACCGTCGGTTGCCGAAGCGCGGCTTCACAAATATTTTCAAAAAAACCTATGCCGTCATTAATATTCGCGACTTGGCAAAAATGGAGAGCGGCAGTGTCGTCGACGAAGCGGCTCTGGTGCGGGCCGGTCTTGTAAAGGGACGCCGCGACGGCGTAAAGCTTCTGGGTCAAGGCGACATCGATATTCCCCTGACGGTTAAAATCGATTTGGTCAGCCAGAGCGCCCGGCAGAAGATTGAATCGGCGGGCGGCACGGTAGAGGTTTCGCAGTTATGATCGGCGGCGGTTTCGGCAATATTTTCAAAATCCCCGAACTCAAGCGCCGGATTTTATATACTCTGGCGCTGCTGGTGGTCTATCGGGTGGGGGTGCACGTTCCGGTGCCGGGCATCGACAAAGGCGCTTTGGCGGAGATTTTCGATCGGGCCAAAGACACCATTCTCGGCATCTTCAATATGTTCTCCGGCGGCGCTCTCGAAAACCTTTCGGTTTTCGCCCTCGGCATCATGCCATACATCAGTGCATCGATTATTCTGCAACTGATGACGGTTGTGATTCCGCATTTGGAGCAACTGAAGAAGGAAGGCGAGCAGGGGCGCAAGAAAATCACCCAATACACCCGTTACGGAACGGTGATTCTGAGCATCATTCAGGGTTTCGGCATCAGCATCGGCCTCGAACGCATGGGGGCCGTCATCGATCCGGGCTGGGGCTTTCGTCTCATGTCGGTTCTCACCCTCACCGCCGGAACGGCCTTTATCATGTGGCTGGGTGAGCAGATTACCGAACGCGGTATCGGCAACGGCATTTCTCTGATTATTTTTGCCGGTATCGTCGCGCGCATGCCGACCGCCATAAGCAACACCTTCCGTCTGGTGTCGACGGGGGCGATGAGCGTTTTTCCCATTATCGTTCTGATCGTGCTGATGGTGGCCGTGATCGCGGTGATTATTTTCGTCGAACAAGGACAGCGGCGCATTCCGGTGCAATATGCCAAACGGGTGGTCGGAAGACGCATGTACGGCGGCCAAAGCACGCATCTGCCACTCAAGATCAATATGTCGGGGGTTATTCCGCCGATTTTCGCCTCTTCCATCATGATGTTTCCGGCGACGATTTCCAGCTTCATAACGGTGCCTTGGATCCAGGATATCGTCTCGGCGCTCTCGCCCGGTAACGCCGTTTACGAGTTGTGCTTTGTCGGCTTGATTTTCTTCTTCTGTTATTTTTATACGGCCGTTACGTTCAACCCGGTGGATGTCGCCGACAACATGAAAAAACAAGGGGGCTACATCCCCGGCATCCGGCCCGGAAAACGGACGGCCGATTACATCGACAAGGTGCTGAGCCGAATCACGCTCGGCGGTGCCCTGTATGTTTCTGCTATTTGCGTACTGCCATCGATCCTGATCACGCAGTTCAACGTTCCTTTTTACTTTGGCGGGACGGCCCTTCTGATTGTCGTTGGTGTGGCCATCGACACGGTGGCCCAAATGGAATCACACATGCTCAGCCGTCATTACGAGGGATTTTTAAAGAAGTCAGGCGCCAGGGTCAAAGGGCGCCGCTAAAGAGTTCCGGTAAAGGTCGGATGTTAGTAACGGGAGGCTCAATGGCCAAGGAAGAAGCCATAAAAGTCGAGGGCACGGTTCTCGAGACCCTGCCGAACGCGATGTTCAAGGTGGAACTCGATAACAAGCATCAAGTTCTGGCCCATATCTCTGGTAAAATGAGGATGCATTTTATTAAAATTCTTCCCGGTGATCGGGTGACCGTCGAACTGTCGCCCTATGACCTGAATCGGGGTAGAATTACGTATCGGTCCAAGTGATTTTCGGGCGATATGTTGTGGAAGACGCTAAAA
>JBDNAO010000074.1:0-3652 GCA_039768375.1 Desulfobacterales bacterium
AAGCTCCAAATTCCAAATAAATCTCAAATCTCAATATCCAAGGACCCAAACAGGTTTGTCATTTTGAATTTTGGTCATTGTGATTTATTTGTTATTTGTTATTTATGATTTGAAATTTTTACAGTAGCTTAAAAGTGTTTCTTACACGATCAGACTGGGCGGCCAGAGGCGGCGCTGAACCCTGAACCCAGAACCCTACGACGTTTTTCCAAAGGGGCAATGGGGGAATCGGCATTCTGAACAATTCAGACAGAGCCCGCCGTGCCCCATTTGCGCAATATCCTTGCGGTTGAGCCGCTCGCCGGACAGTATCCTGGGTAAAATCAGATCCAAGATCGTCGTTTGATGGTACAAACCGCAGGCCGGAATTCCCAGAAGGGGTACGCCATTGATATCGGCCATCATAAACATGGCGCCGGGCAGTACCGGAGCCCCGTAAAATTCAGCGCTTCCACCGGCTTTACGAATACCGTCGCGCGTCACATCATCGGGGTCGACCGACATGCCCCCCGTGGTCAGTATCAGGTCGGCACCTTGTGAAATCAATCGTTGAATTTCGGAAGCAATGATGGCAGAATTATCGGGTGCAAAGGCCACGCCGATCACCGTGGAGCCGATCCGGTCAATTTTTTTTCTTAACACTTCTTCGAAACGATCCTCGATCAAGCGGGTAAAAACCTCGTTGCCGGTGATGACCAAACCGGTCCGTGCCCGTCTCAAGGCTTTGACTTCGAAGAGCCCCCTATGAGATTCCGCGATTCGGACGGCTTCATCGACAACGGCTTTCGCGATGGTCAAGGGGATTGCGCGGGTTCCGGCAACCAAATCCCCTGCCTTCACAAGGGTGTTCGAGTGCCGGGAGGCGCACATGATCTCGCCCAGCATGTTGATGTCGGTCAGTGCCTCTACCGCCACTTTGAGCAAACCGTTTCTTTGAGCGATTAAATTCAGCTTGCCTTCTTTGGGTTCACCCTCAAAACCGACACCCGCTCCGCAGAAGGATTTTGCCATAGCCATCGCGGCGTCGTTTTCGTGCAGGTGGTTTTCATCTATTTCCAGGACAAAGATGTGCTCTTTCCCCAGGCGCTGGAAATGGCAAATATCGGCGGTTTCGATACGGTGGCCTTTCTTGAAAGCCCTGCCTTTGAACTCGTCTTTACGGATTTCCGTAACGTCATGACCCAGAACCAGCCCGATCGCGTCCTCGATTTTGACGGTTTTATACATGCTTCGATCCTTAAAAAAATTGTAAGCGTTCACAGGGCACCGCATCTGCCTTGTTGTCGGGCACTTGAAGTACAAAAGTACGTCTGCGTGCCCGACGCCTTGCATCTGCGGCACCCTGTAAATGCTTACAATTAGGTTGTTTGAAGCGCATCGGACGTTGCAACCCTGAGAACGGCTATAAAAAATTACCTAAGTGCTGAGTTTTTGATCAATTTTAATTTTCTAAATACAGTATCGTATGTGCGAATATAAGCACTAAATTCCCTTTACCGCCGCGTTCGGATAGATGTTCCATTCATAATAATTATTTCCCTGGCATGACCGGCAGGTTTCTCCTTGGGCTGAAGCAAATGCTTCGGCACATACGGGGCAGACGCTGATTCCCGATTTCTTTCGGCGCTGATAATAAGCGGTAACATAAATGGCTTGTGACGACAATACCGAGCGTCCGGCTGATAGAATGGTTTCCAAGAGTACGTCCAAAGGGAGCTCTTTTTTGGGGACGAGACGCATAAACCATTTATACAAATTGGGGAATCGTCGGGCTTTGACCAGATCGAACCAAACGCGATACCCGTTTCTTTCTCTGCGGTCGTACAGACTCAAGGCGAACTTGTCCCAGTCGAGAATCTTCATCCACCCGTTGCCCACCGTGCAGGGGGTAAACAGTTGAATCGCGTCCGGCAAGCAGTGGCGTGTCTCCACGATGGCGTCCGCTTCCATGTCGATGCCAATCAGATCTTGGGCCAGATCCACCATAAACAGCCCTAATACGAGACCCGGTGCTTTCCAGCCGTGAAATTTTTCAATCATGCGAAGACATTTGATCAGATCACGACCGCACAGTTGTTGCTCGAGCCTTGCTGCTTTCATATCATCACCTTATTATTGACCGGTTTCAACAATCCGCTATAGGCTTTAAGATAAAGATTTTGGACTGCGTTATCGGTCGTCGGCGTATTACAATACAGCCTTCTCCCTCTGGCCTTGCCAAAAACGTTATCTTAAAGCCTATAAATGGTCTCCTCGCGCCGACATTCAGGTATCGGAAATCGCGCCTTTGACACTCACCGGTGCCTGCCGGTTCAAGACGGCAATCAGCACGATAGACAAAATCGAAAGCCCTATAAACACGCCGAATCCCTGAGCGTATCCCGCCGCCCCGTTTATCTTAACGAAAAGCCCCATCAACGGCGGGATCACGAAGCCGCCGAACGCACCGAGCCCTCCGACAATGCCTGCCGCTCCCCCGACTGCCGCCGGGCTGTATTTCGGGACCAGTTTAAAAACGGCTGCGTTGGCAAAGCCCATTCCCAGCGCGAGAATCACCTCGCCGGTAATGCCCATGCCGATTGATCCGCCAGCCAGCATCATCAGTAGCGCACCGATACCAACGATGATGAAGGACACCAGCGTGACACGCTCTCCACCCAACCGGTCGGATGCAAATCCACCCAACACCCTGAGCAGGCTGGCCGAAAGGGAGTACAGCGCCGTCAATCCTCCGGCCTTGACCAGGCTCATGGCGAAACGCTCGGCCCAGTATGTGGGAAGCCAGACCGTCAAGGCGATAAAACCGCCGAATGAAACAAAGTATAAGCATGTCAAAATCCAGGTGCGCCAATCGGAAGCGGCTTTTCGAAGCGACTGCATCGCCGTCCCGGAGGGAACGAGCTCTTCACCGCAGGCCAAGAGCAAGGCATCCGGATCGATGTCAATTCCCATTTCACGGTATTGAAAATAAGGGGCATCCTTCATGAATACTTTCACCAGGACCACAAGGACAAAGATCAAACCGAACCACAGCACATAAGAAATCGTAAATCCCAAGGACACCACAAGAAACGGCAGTAGCAGGGCA
Organism: Desulfobacterales bacterium; assembly: GCA_039768375.1. Classification (GTDB taxonomy): domain Bacteria; phylum Desulfobacterota; class Desulfobacteria; order Desulfobacterales; family SG8-13; genus JARFQH01. The sequence goes on from JBDNAO010000074.1 coordinate 3,089, forward strand.
AACATGCCGGGCGCCAGATTTCCCAGTCCGGCGTAGATGGCCAGTGCCGATCCCTGGCTTTTTTGCGGATACCAGTAGGACACCGAGGGAATGCCCACCGAAAATACCGCAATGCCGCAACCACAGAGAACGCCAAATAACAGAAACAACGGATATTGGGCGGGAAAAGGCTCCGGGTAGATCAAAAACATCAGGGTGATCCCGGTAATACCCGATGCCGCTAAAGCCAGTAGAATCAGAATCGGCTTTTTGCCTCCCGTGCGATCGACCATGGCACCAAATGGAATTCTGAGCAAAGAGCCGGTCAGGGCCGGACTCGCGGCCAGCAGTCCCATCAAAAGCGGGCTCAAGGCCAGGCTCACTTTCAGCTTGGACACGATCGGGCCGAAGGCGGAGACGCCGGCGAATCCGCCGAAAAAGGCCAACGTGGTCCAAAAAAGGGCTGCGCCCCGACTCGATTGTGCATAACAGACATTTTCATCATTCATGTCAGCCTTCCTCTCTGCCGGGCTTCAGGTATTCGGCCGTCATATCCCTGGGAGCGATATCCGGTTGACGCCGAAA
>JBDNAO010000452.1:0-2840 GCA_039768375.1 Desulfobacterales bacterium
ACCGGGTTGTGGCGGTACTGCCAGTCGGCGTAGAGCAGGATCTCGGTGTCCGCGGCGGTAATGTCCATGGGGCGGTGCACGCTTTTCAGATAGACGGCATCCGGCAGGCGCACCGCCAACGGGTGTTTCGGGTTGCGGAAAAGAACCCGCAGTTCGGCTGCGGGTCCGGGCCGGCCGCAGCGCACTCCCAGTAAATCCGTCAGGGGTTTGTCGTCGGCCGGGTTCAGCAGCAGCCACCCGCCGCCGGCCTTAACGAATTCTGCCAACGATTCCGGTGGTTCCGTGTCTACCGCCTTTGCGGTGGTCACCACCGCATCGACGTCTCTCAGGTCCTGTGGCAGCTTCGGCAGCACCGTCAGACGCACGTGAGGCATGGCGTTCAGATATGTCAACAGCGGCGCGCAGGCGGCCACATCTTCAGCCACCAACAGCACCGAAAAATAAGGTTGACCGAGCATGGTGTAACCCCTTTAAAATCAGGTTTCGGAAGCGACGGCCAGGCGCCAGCGGACCCCCTCATGGGCATCTTCGACGATGACGCCGGCGCGCAGAAGACAGTCGCGGACCGCATCGGCAGCCTCCCATTGCTCGTTGTGGCGGAAGGTCGTCCGTAATGTCAAGAGTTCCTCGACCAGCGGCGCGATGCAGGCGGCACTCTCAAGCGGTTCCGATTCCAGGGCCGGTCCGAGCAGAACGATCAGATCCCGCAAAACTTCCCGCCCCTGGGAGATAAACTCTTCGTTCTCCAGATCCAATTGGGCCTGCCAGAGCGTGCGGTCCAGTTCCAACAGAGCATTGACGATGGCCTTCGGATCCCGCCGCTGGAGCCCGTCGAGAAAAGACGCTCGCAGCGAATGGATGGCATCCCAGAAGGAAGGGGGTGTCGCTTGGTCGGCTTCCGGCGGCCTTGCCGGAGATGGGGTGGACTGCGTTGACCGCTTTGGTGCACCCGCTCGTCCCCGCAGGATGTCGATCGAAAAACGATCCCCTTTCTCGAAGATCTTTTCCTCCCCGGCGCTGCGCAACACCGCGCGGCCGATGCCGGCGATGCGGGCTTCCTCAGTTTCGAGGTCGATGATGCAGGCGGTGTGTTCGTCGAGGCCGAAGATCGACACCTCTTCCGGCAACAGCGCTGCCAACTTGTCGAAGCGGGGTTTGCCCATGAAACAGAAGCGGGTGTCGTGCGTACCGCCTTCGGCGTTGTTCCAATGCGGCACCACCACCAGGTCGAAACCAAGTGGTCCGAGAATGTTCATCCCTTCGACCCAGTGCAGATCATGGCCGACCTTGTAGATTTCATAGACCGGCAGGGTCATGCGGCCCACCGTGAGGGCGGCCGCGCTGGCCGCCACCAGGCAGCCGCCGTCTTGTACTCTTCGGACCAGGATGTCCGGTACCGGCGTCGGTCGCAGTTGGCGCACGGCGTAAGTCGGGCTTCCGGGTCCGATCAGGATGTAATCGGCTTCCCGCAGCCGGTGAAATGCCTTCTCGGCCTCGTATGGCGTATGCTCCTCGTTGGATTTAAAAGAGGCGACGATGAGCGGTTGTTGAACATGAAGACGAAAATATTCCACCGCCCTGCGTGAGATCTGGTCGACATTGAGTTGAAACCCGGCCGGGGTGTCAAGAAAGACCGCCCGCGGCGCGGTGCCGAAGCGCGCCAACTGCTCCTTGTGCACCTCGACCATCGTAGAGGTGAGCTCCCCGGAGCCCATCAGAACAACCGTCCCCTTCCTGGAGGCCATGAGCTGCTATCCTTTTGATGCAGGGTGAATGGGTTCGTACCAGCGTGATACACAGACATTAGTTCGGGTTTTTAGAATCGACGTCGCCCGGCGTCACTTGGCCGGCTTGTTGCGGCTCAGCAGTTTATAGTAGATGACGATTTTCCGGCCTCCCCCGACGATCAGGATCAGCGCCATGAGGTAGAAGCAGAAGTAAATAAACCCGGAGGCGGCGGCAAACTGCTCGATCCGGGTGATTTTCGGCATCACCTGGGGAATACGATACAGCACGCCGAGGCCGGCCAGCACCAGTGCCACCCCCCAGGCGATCTGAAGCCGCGCCTTACCGTCGCTCATTTGAAATCAGGCTTTCTTTTCTCCAGGAAGGCGCGGGTTCCCTCCGCGGCATCCTCACTGGCCATGCAAAGGGCAAAGGCATCGATTTCGAAATTGCATCCGGTGATCAGGTCCGTCTCGGCACCGGTATTGACCGCCTGCTTGGCGGCCCGCAGGGACACTTTGCCTTTGGAGGCCATGACGCGCGCGGTTTTGAGCGCCTCTTCCATCAGCGTTTCGGCGGTGCACACCTTGTTGATCAGCCCGATCCGCTCCGCCTCGGCTGCGGTGATCATCTGGCCCGTGAAAATCATTTCCTTGGCCCTGTTCTTGCCGATCAGCCGTGGCAGACGCTGGGTCCCGCCGAATCCGGGTATCAGTCCGAGAGTGATCTCGGGCAGGCCGAACATCGCGTTCGCCGATGCGTAAATGAAATCACAGGCCAGCGCGATTTCGCTTCCGCCGCCGAGCGCATACCCGTTGACGGCGGCAATCACCGGGATCGGCAGGAGTTGCAGCCGGCCGATGACGTCGTGGCCGGCTTGGGAAAACCCCTTGGCCTGCAAGGCATCGAAGGTGGCCAGTTCGGTGATGTCGGCGCCGGCGACAAACGCTTTTTCCCCGGCACCGGTCAGGAGCAATACCCGGATGCGGTCATCTTTGGAGACCTCTTCCAATGCCCGATCAAGTTCTTGAAGCAGATCGATGCTCAGCGCGTTTAATGCCTTCGGCCGATTGAAGGTAATCGTCGCCAGTCCCTCCTCGACCGTCAGAATGATA
>JBDNAO010000453.1:0-4145 GCA_039768375.1 Desulfobacterales bacterium
ACCATGTTGTTTACCCTGCGGGAAAGCCGGAGGACTTCAGATCCTGCGTTGTCAAGGGATTGCGGTAGGAAGTTACAGCTTCACCCTTGACGCCTGGACTCTGAAGCCCTCCGGCTTTTGCAATGTTGGGGAAAAGTCAACCGCCGTTAAATTTTTTGGGTTCGCAGGCAGCCCCGCATTGCACGAACGAATCACTTCTTTCCCACTGCAAAGTCATGTGGTCGATGCCGAAGTTTTTAAAGAGATCACGGCGCGCCTGTGTGATCAAGACGTCGTCGTCGATCGGATCGGGCTTGACGAGATGGGCCGTCAGGGCGGTTTCGGTCGTACTGATCGCCCATATGTGCAGGTCGTGAACAGCCGTGACACCTGGAAGGCAGCACAAATAGTCGCTAACCATCTGGGTGTCGATTCCGGCCGGAACGGCCTGCAGCGCCAAATTCATTGATTCTTTGAGCAATCCCCAAGTGCTCACCAAAATGATGGCCACGATGACGAGGCTGACCAGCGGATCTATCCACAACCACCCGGTGGTCATGATACCGATGCCGGCCAGAACCACACCGACGGACACACCGGCGTCTGAGGCCATGTGCAGATAAGCCCCGCGTATGTTCAGGTCTTTTTTCCGGCCTGTAAAAAACAGCAGCGCGGTGGCCGTGTTGATGACCACGCCGATGGTGGCCACGATAATAATCGTCTCGCCGGCCGCCGGCGCAGGGCTTTTGAAACGCTGAACCGATTCCAACGCGATGCCGCCGACTGCGACCAGCAGGATAAAGGCATTTACAAGCGCCGCGATTATCGTTGTACTCCTATAGCCGTAGGTCCGTTTGGCGGTCGGTTGGAAACGGCTTAGTACGCTCGCCCCCCAGGCAAGCAAGAGACCGGCGACATCGCTCAGATTATGGCCGGCATCTGCCAGAAGGGCAAGCGAGTCGGCTGTAATGCCAAAAATGACTTCGGCAATGACAAAACCAAAGTTCAGCACGACCCCGACCGCAAATGCCCGATTGTAATTCGTCGGCCCGTGGTTGTGTGTGTTGACCATCGAACAGGACCACTCAGCCATGACATGAACAGTTTTTGCCGCGGGCTTTTTCAAACGCTTCCCTTCCTTCCCTGAAGGCAAAAACGGCAATGGCGACGGCACCGAGAGAATCGAGCCCGCCGATTCCAGTGGCGGCATAGCCGGCGCTCGCCAACAACAGCACGAAAGACAGATACAAACAAGTCTTGGTGCAGTTGGCATCGGCGATGATGGCATCCGACTGAAGCTGCCTTCCGACACGCATCTTGAAGCTGATCAGAAACCCCATCGTGACAATCGATACAAGGGAAATAACGATCCCCCAGAAAGTCGTTTCCGGACGATGACCATGATAGAGATTGAGCACGGCTGTCAAGATCAAGGCAAGGGAAAGCAGATAAAAGGCGCCGCCGGTAATCTGCAGCGCTGTGCGTTCGAAGGGATCGACATCACCCGCAAGGTCGCGTTTCATTCGATAAATCATATGCCATATGCCGATTCCTGATATAACCTCGACAAAGGAATCGATCCCGAAACCGAGCAGGGAGAGGGTCTCGTCTTCGAGGCCGAGAAATACGGATACGAACCCTTCCAGCAGGTTGTAGAAGACGGTGATTTGGGACAACAGGATGGCCGTTTTGTATAATCCTACCCTATGGCCGTTTGATCTCAGTGACATCATTTCCGTCTCTTGCATCATATCGTTCAGCTCCTTTTACATAACCTAAAGCCGATTCATCGCCTGACCCCAAATCACCGAATCGGAATGACAGGTTCACTCGACATTGCCGGCAATCCTGAGCATCGCCGTCAAACTTTTCTCCACATCCTCTTCGGTTGTTGCCCAGGATGAGACACTGATCCGCATCGCCTCTTGCCCCTGCCACACCGTGCCGCCGCAGTAGCAAGTGCCGTCTTGCTGGATGCCGGCGATGACCCTTTTGGTCTTTTCCGCTTCGCCGAAAGAAACCAGGACCTGGTTCAAAACAACATCGTTCAGTACGCGATACCCAGATGAGCTGAACCCGTCTGCAAAACGCCTCGCATGCCGGCAGCACCGCTCTATCATATCGGCAACACCTTTTCGTCCGAGATACCGCAATGCGGCCCAGACCTCGACACCGCGTGCTCTACGGGAAAGCTCCGGAGTAAAGTCCGACGGATTTCGATGGGAGGCCGATGTCGGCAGATACTCCGCGGTGATGGCCATTGCCGCCTTAAGAGGGTGCGGGTCGCGCACGAGAGCGATTCCGCTGTCATAGGGCACGTTGAGCCATTTATGACCATCGGTTGCCCACGAATCGGCTTTTTCAACGCCTTCAGTAAGATGGGCGCGCCGTGGTGAAGCAGAGGCCCAAAGGCCGAATGCGCCGTCGACGTGTACCCATGCCCCACTACGGTGAGCAATATCGCAGATATCGCCGATCGGATCGAAAGAGCCGGTATTGACATTGCCGGCCTGGGTACAGATGATCGTCGGGCCGGAGATGGGGGGGAGTGCATCGGTTCTCATCCGCCCCTGACGGTCGACCGCAACCTTGACGACTCGGCTGCGGCCGAATCCAAGCATCCCCAATGACTTGAAGAGCGTGGGGTGGGACTCTTCACTGACCACCACGGTAACCGGAGGAGCACCGAACAATCCATCGGCTTCGACATTCCAGTCCGACCTTTCGAGAACCGCGTGCCGGGCCGCGGCCAAGGCAGTGAAGTTGGCCACAGTGGCACCGGTAACGAAAGCGCCGCCGGTTTCACGGGGCAACTTGAAAAGGTCGACGAGCCACCCGAGAGCGACCTCTTCTAATACAGCGGTCGCAGGTGTCACCTGATATAATGCGCTGTTTTGATCCCATGCAGCTGCCAACCAGTTTGCGGCCAGAGAAACGGGAAGAGCGCCACCGATAACAAAGCCGAAGAAGCGGGGGCCGGCCATTGCCATCGTTGCGGGTGATCCGTGGTCATGCAAGATTTTTAACACTTTTTCAGGCGCTGCCGTTGTTTCCGGCAGCGCTTCACGAAAAAGGTCGAGATTATCGACGGCCTCTGCGGCCGGCGCAACCTTGCGTGCCTCGACCTTCTCCAGGTATTGGATAGCCGCCTCGGCTGCGGATTCCAGCAACTTTCTCAATTTATCGGTCTCCTTTTCCAAAAAGTAACACAGAATGCATTATTCGATGTTCGACGTTCGCGTTTTTAATTAACCCGTCATATGAAACTAGCCAAGGCCAAAGTTTCTTTTTTGATTAAACCGGACGCTTTTCAGGCCAGCGGCTGTCCTGAAATCTAAAAAAACACTGCCGATATACAGTTTTATAATCCCAGGCTTGAAATATCGAGCAGCGATCGACAACGGATAAAACAAATTATGTGTGAATATGCACTAGATAATACCGCCTCGCCACGTTTCAAGGGAGGGACTCCTTAATCAATCGAGTAAGGCGTCAATTTTGGCCTCGATCTGCTCATCGGTGCTGTGCTTGAGGGTGATGGCGCGGGCCGGGCACTCGACCACGCAAATGCCGCAGCCACGGCATTTGGCGGGGGGGATTTCAGACACCCCCTCGGAGGTGATAAAGGGTGCCGCAAAGGGGCAGGATCGCACGCAGACCAGGCAGGCGGCACACAGGTCGGGATCCACGACGGCCACGGTTGCCGGCGTGCTCATTATCTCTTTGCAGAGAATCTTGGCGGCCTGCTGGGCCGCACCTTTGGCCATTGCAAGGGCCTCGGGGATGAACCGGGGACTGTGGGCGAGACCGGCCAGGAAGATACCAGGCGAGGCAAATTCCAGAGGTTGCAGCTTGACGTGAGCTTCCAGAAAAAAGCCTTCCTGGGTGCGCGGCAGCTTGAGGACCGGCGCGATCTGGTCGGCACCTTTGTGAGGGCGTATCCCGGAGCTGAGCACCACCAGGTCGGATTCTACCCGAAAATCCTGGTGTGAACTGCGGTCGGTAAAGTCCACGATCAGCTTTTCGGCAGTGTCGTTGTATACCCGGGGCTGATCCTCTGGAATGAAGCGGAAGAACATCACGCCCATCTGACGGGCTTTTAAATAGTAGAGTTCCTTGAATCCAAAAGTTCGCAGGTCGCGATAAAGGATCACGATCTGAACATC
>JBDNAO010000454.1:0-4248 GCA_039768375.1 Desulfobacterales bacterium
AGCGCAAATACGGGTTCCTCGGTGATGGTTCCTATGCAGGCACAGGGCAACCCCTCGAAAAGCGTTTCGAAGGCCTCCTGCCGTTGCGGGTCGACGGTCACGATGAACCGGCCGGCGGATTCGGAAAAAAGGGCCGTGTCGTTCCGCTCTACTTCCTCTCGCGGCAGCCGGGCAAGATCGGCCTGCAGACCATGATTGCCCGCCATCGCCACCAGGGCCAGGTGAATGCCGAGGCCGCCACGGTAGACGCCGTGAACAGAAGCGGGTAAACCATCGGCAATAGCGCGTTCCAGCGCCCGATAGACCTCCTTGAAGACCTGAGGGTGCACCTGCGGAACGTTCAGCCCCGTGTAGCCCAAGTGCTGGTAGTATTCCGATGCCCCTAATTCGTTGCGGGTGACACCGAGAACGTAAACCAGGTCACCGGGCACCTTGCTCTCCATCGTGACGCAAGCGGCCACATCCTCGATGACCCCTATGGTCGTGAATTGAAGGGTCTCCAGGGCCGATACTTTGTGGACTTCGCCGTAGCGTCCCGGCAAGTGCCCGTCGACATACATGCTGTCTTTTCCGGAGAGCAGCGGAATTTCATAATCGAGGCACATGTCTTTCAGGGCCCGGCAAGCCCGTACCAGTTGGGCGGCTTTGAAACGGCCGTCCGGATTGGTGGCCGGATCATCCTGGATGTTCGGCCAGCAGAAATTATCGACCCCGCCAATGTGATCGAGCCGAGCGCCCACAGCCAACAGCCGGCGCACCGCTTCGTCGATCGTACAGGCGGTCATGTGATAGGCGTCGATGGTCGAATAAGCCGGCAGCAGCGCCTGGGCCATGGCCAGCCCGCGAATGGAATCGAGCAGCGGCCTTGTGACCGACGCGTCGCTGTTGACATCGCGGTCGGCACCGACCAGCGGTTTGATCACACTGCCCCCCTGGACTTCGTGATCGTACTGCCGGAATACCCACTCTTTGGAGCAGATGTTGGGACGCGCCAGCATATCGGTCAGCAGGCGCCCGACATCGGTCGGTTCTTTCAATACCGGTTCGACCAGTCCGCGCTTCTCCGGTGACTGCCAGCGGGCGTCAAACTGCCACTGCGGAAAGCCGGATTCGAGCAGGTCGAGATCGACAAATGCGCAGGTTTGGCCATTGTAGGTGATGTGCAACTTGCCCGAATTTGTGTAACGCCCGATAACCGTACTCTCGACCGCATGCCGGGCCGACAGCGCCATGAAGCGCTCCAGGTCTTGCGGGCTGACGGCCACGGTCATCCGCTCCTGTGATTCGGACACCCAGATTTCCCACTGGTCGAGACCCTCATATTTCAGAGGCACCTGGTCAAGGGTGATTTCACAGCCGTTGGAGAAGCGGGCCGACTCTCCCACAGAGGACGACAGCCCGCCGCCGCCGTTGTCGGTGATGAACCGGATGAGACCCTGGTCGCGTGCTTCCAGCAGAAAATCGTGCATTTTCTTCTGGGTATATGGATCGCCGATTTGCACATGACCGGCAGGCGTGCTTTCCGAATACGTCTCAGAAGATGCGGTCACACCGTGGATGCCGTCTTTGCCGACCCGGCCTCCGCACATGATGACGAGTTCACCGGGAGTGGTGCGCTTCAACTCGGCCGGTTCGCCGCCAATGCGCGCCGGCATGATGCCAACGGCGGTGACAAAGACCAGACACTTGCCGAGATAGCCCGCGTCAAAGAGAACCTGGCCGACGGTCGTTGGAATCCCCGACTTGTTGCCGCCATCGCGGACACCCTCGATCACGCCGTCCAACAACCGCCGCGGGTGCAGGTGCGGCTTGAGGTCACCGGCATAATTCCTCGGGCCCACGCAATACCCGAATCCGCCCATGACCAGCCGCGATCCCTTGCCGGTACCCAATGGATCGCGGTAAACACCGACGATGCCGGTGATGGCACCCCCGTAGGCTTCCATGTTGGACGGAGAGTTGTGGGTCTCACCGGTAATCGCGTAGTAGTGGTCTTCGTCGAAGCGGCCGGCACCGGCATTGTCCCACAGGACCGATATCACCCAGGGTTTTTTCTTCTGTAGTTCGAGGGTCGGCGCCTCGATGAAGGTTTTGAAAAGGTTGTCCTCGTCGACCCGTTCGCCCCCGTCGTCCTCCTCGTAAATAAACCGTCCTCTGAAAGTGTTGTGGTTGCAATGATCGCTGCGGGCTTGGGAAATGTATTCTAGTTCGACATCTGTGGGATCGGCGAGCCCGACGGCCGCCCGTGCGGCCTTGACCTCGGGCTTCAGGAAATAGGCCCGCACGACCGGAATGTCGTTCGGATTGAGCGCCAGGTTGCGTTCGCGGCTGACCTTTTGCAGCGCAGCGTCGCTGTGAATTGGAATCGTCACCACGGTCGGGGTGTGATTCAGCATCACCTTGGGGAGGATGAAACCGACGCCGGCTGACGGATTCCATTCGCTTTTGGCATAGACTTTCCAATGCTGGATAATGTCATTGGCCAGAAGTGCTCCGGCGATCTTGTCTGCATCGGCTGCCGTCAGATTCCGGCCCTTGAAACAATACCGCTTGGACGTATAAACTGTCTCGCCTTTTCCCAGCCGAACCCTGAACAGGTCTTCGATGGCCTCCACCGCCGTGCTTCCGGGATTGTCCCTCACTCCCGGACGGAATCCGACCCAGATGATCCAATCGCCGTCGATCGGCAGAGGGTCGTAGGAAGAGATTTGGGTGACCGGATTGGTGAAGATCTCGGACTGAATGAGCTCGAGTTGTGACGGCGAGAGATCGGCATCGATGGTCAACACGTTTACAGTACGAACCTGGTCGAGCAGGATGCCGAAATAATCGCGGGCCTTGTGTCGAATACCCTCGCCTTCGGCATCGGCAAGATGGGGTTTAAGTGCAATTTCGAGTCGGTGCGGCATATCGTTCACTTAGGGCCTTGAGTCATCATTACGTTCACATTCTAAAATCCCTCCCGACCTCCCTTTTACAAAGGGAGGAGAATTTTCCCCTTTTTCACAAAGGGGGTTAGGGGGATTTCTTCAAGGAAGTTTACCCTACTGGCCTGAAAAAATTCGGGTGATGTCGTTGTAAAACACAAAAATCATCAGCAGGATCAGTACGAACATCCCGGCTTGCTGGGCGACTTCGCGGACCCGGATGCTGACCGGTTTTCCGATGATCATCTCGATGGCAAAGAAGAGCAGATGCCCGCCGTCCAGCACCGGTATCGGTAAAATATTGAGAATCGCGAGGTTGACGCTGATGAGGGCAATAAAGAACAGCAGGTTCGTTGTCCCCAGTTTGGCCTGTTGACCGGCCAGTTCGGCGATCATGATCGGTCCACCGATGGTCTTGGTAGAAACGGTCCCTTGAATGATTTTGGCGATACTGACGACCGTCAATTCGGCGATATTGTATGTCTGCACCACACTCTCGGTCATCGCCCCGAGCGGGCTCAACTTTTTGGAGAAGACTTCACCGGCGGCCGTAATACCGATCACATAGCGCGGGATGTCTTCACCGAAAATGTTCTTGGTCGTTTTCAGCTCCGGGGTCACCTTCACATTTTGGTTCATCCCGTCACGGCGGAAAGTAACCTCGAGCGACGCACCCGTGCTGGCCGCGATGATGGTCGCCATCTCGTCCCAGCTCTCTACCACATGTCCGTCGATCGACAGGATCTCGTCGTCTTTGGCGAGTCCGGCCGCCTGCGCAGGCGTTCCGGACTGGGTCTCACCGATGATCGGCTTGAGGATCACGGTGCCGGATATCTGAAATATGCCGTAAAAAATCAGAACAGCCAGCAGGATGTTGAACGCCGGTCCCGCGGCAACGATCAAAAACCGCTCGAGAACGTGCTTGTGGGTGAAAGAAATGGGGACGTCGGCCGGGTCGACCTCGGCATCCGGTTCTTCGCCGACCATTTTGACGTAGCCGCCCAGCGGCACGGCGGAAATCCGGTAATCGGTGATGCCGATTTTCTTTCCGAAAATCCGCGGACCGAAACCGAGTGAAAACCGCTCGACCCCCACACCGAACAGCCGGGCAACGAGAAAGTGTCCCAGCTCGTGAAAAAATATCAGCACACCCAGAACGATGACGAATGCAAAAATATTGGTACCCATGTTATGTGGTCCTGTTCTAAACGCTCATGGCCTTATGCATCACCGATGCATTGAAATAACACACCGGAGGTAGAGGCACATTCCTTTGTTAAGTTTGACCCGTTTGGCCGGTTGAGCCCGTTGAGCCGGTTTA
>JBDNAO010000455.1:0-5236 GCA_039768375.1 Desulfobacterales bacterium
ACCACGATGCATGAAACTCAGTTGAATCTGTTGGTTGCAATTTTGGAGACGCAATGAAAATCGTTAAAGCACTGGTGCTCACCGGTTACGGGTTGAACTGCGATAACGAGACCGCTCATGCGTTCGAATTGGCGGGAGCCGCGTCGGCCAAGGTCCACATCAATTCCCTCATCGACGGCAGCGTAACCCTCTCCGACTACCACATTCTGACTTTCGTAGGCGGCTTCAGCTGGGGCGATGACCACGGCGCGGGCGTGGTTCAGGCCGTGCGTTTCAAGACCAGTATCGGAGACCAGATTCGCGAGTTCATCGAGAAAGGCAGGCTGATCCTAGGCATCTGCAACGGGTTTCAAGCCCTGGTTAATCTGGGTCTACTGCCCGGTCTCGGTCACGACTATCGCAGTCGTTCCGTGGCACTCACGTACAACGACTGCGGCAATTTCCGCGACGACTGGGTGACTCTGAGCGTCAATGCCGAATCACCCTGCATTTTTACTCGGGAGATCGAGAGGATCGATCTGCCGGTGAGACACGGAGAAGGAAAATTTTATGCCGAAACGCCGGTCATCGAACGCCTGACCACAGGCAATCAAGTGGTCATGCGCTATGCTGCTCCGGCCGGGCAACCGGCTGGGCGACAATTTCCATACAACCCCAACGGTTCGGTCGACGATATCGCCGGCATCTGCGACCCCAGCGGTCGCGTTTTCGGTCTTATGCCGCACCCGGAGGCATACAACCATTTCACAAATCACCCCGGTTGGACCCGGCAAAAAGAACTATCGCGGAGAAAATCGGAAAAAATGGAATCGGGTCTGACGCCGGGAATAAAGATATTTCGCAATGCCGTCGAATTTATCCGAGGTGATCTGAGGGCTTCGGTTTAGCTTCAATCCCATAGAGAGTGAAAATATATTGATCAGATGCACAGCGCGCGAAACGCCGCGAACTGTTTTATTGGCTGCCGAATATCTCCTGCCTTCTTGACTTCTTTTCTATTTTTACTTTCCCTAATTCTTCCGTCATTTTTCCCATTGTCATTAACTTAAGGGCTGCCTCTGAAAGTCCCCCTTTGATAAAAGGGGGATTTAGGGGGATTTTCAAAGGCAAAAAAAAATTACCCCTGGTCCCCCTCCTCTTTCCCAAAAGGGAATTTTAGGCTTTACGCTAATGACATTGATTTTCTCCCCTTAACGCTTACGCCACTTAAGCGTTTTTTTTGGGTTGCCCATCAGGATTTCCACCGATAGGTATTCAGTCAGTTATAATTGCACAACAGCGGGTCGGCGTTCACCAGTGATTTGGCGTTATCGGTGCGGGACATTTCACAGGGGTAGGAGGTGCAATGAAAAGAAAGTGTTCGGGATTCACTGTCATTGAACTGATGACCGTTCTTGCCATCGTTGCCGTCCTGGCGACGCTCAGCGTTTCCAATTTCATATCCCTCCGGCCGCGCTACAAGCTCGGGGAAGCGGTGACCGACATCCTCTCGATGCTCCAGAACGCGAGGCTCCGCGCCGTAAAGGAAAACCGCCGGGTGGTCGTTCTTTTTGACCCGGACGGCAACGGCCGACTCGAAGGCGAATACATCGCTTTTGTCGACAACGGCAACGGCGGTGCAGGTGAGTGGACACGGCAGACCGAAGCCGGCGAACCTCTGGTGGCCGGCGGAAAGGTGCCGGAGGGGGTTCAGCTCAGTCGAACGAGTTTTGCCCACGATCACCTGCGTTTCGACAGTCGCGGCCACCTGATGGACATCAATCGCAGCATCTACCTCAAGAACGCGAACGGACTGACCAGAAAAATAACTGTCTATTCATCAGGCAACTGTAGGGTGAACTGATGGAAAAAAAACGTCGATCGAAAAGAGTCTGTGAGAAGCAACCGACGTGTACCCTTTGCAGCGGTTTTACGTTAATCGAGTTGATGATCGCCATGGCGATTGCCGGACTGGTTTGCACAGCCGTCTACGCGGCTTTTGGCTCCCAGCTAAGAACTCAAATTGGTCAACAAATGACCGTTGAAATCCAGCAAAGTATCCGGGCAGCGTTCACGTTGATGCAGCACGACATCCGCATGGCCGGCTACGATGCCACATGGCGGGACGAAAACAATGACGGGTCGCACGATTTAAGGGATTCTGATCTGATCGACAACGATTGTGACGGCCGGGCCGATGCAGCGGATCCCGGTCGGGACGAGGCCGGCGACCTTGCGCGTTTCATCGCCGCAGGGGCTCATTACCTTCAGTTCCGCCTGGACCGCGCGAGAAACAGTGATTTCTGCGATTCCAAAGACCGCATCGGGTTCGGTTTTTCGACGACAAAGGATCGCAATCGGGACGGTGTTGCCGATGCGGGAGCCGCTCCCTTGGGACGCAGCGTCGGTGCCGGCGGACTGCAACCGCTGGCCGAAAACTTTCAGGCGATAGCCTTCGGGTATGCCTTTGATGATGACCACGGGGCTGCGCTACCCGATGGAGAAATCGATACAAACGGCCCCAACATCATCTGGGCTTACGACAGCAATGCGGACGGGTTTTTGGACACGCAACTGGACAGCAACGCCGACGGGGTGATTGACAGTGCAGATGATCTTAACGGCAACGGGAGGATCGACGACGCGGCCTTGATCCCGGCGGTGCCGGTCAACCGGATTCGGGCTGTTCAAATATGGCTCATGGCCCGCACGCGGTCACCACTTCGGGATCACCTCGACACAGATACTTACGTGGTGGGGGACAAGATTCTATCCTTCGGTGACCACTACAAGCGAGAATTGCTGACAACCGTTGTCAATTGCCGCAACCTCGGGCTGCGCTGAAAAGAAGACACCAGTGTATCCACAAATAAATAGGAAAGACTCATGAAGCGTGATTTCTTGGAAGGGGCGGCGACTGATCGGTCGACAGATCGAGATGGGTTTGCATTGATCGAGGTGCTGATGGCGATGGTCATTTTTACTGTGGGAATTTTGGCTCTGGCTGGATTGCAGATCACCACGATCAGCGGCAATGCTGCGGCGCGGATGCAGACCGAAGCCACCGCAATCGGCGCAAAGATCGCTGAACGGCTCAGGTCGCTGCCCTTTGACCACGAAGACCTGGTGCCGACGGTCCACCCACATTCGCTGCCGGCCAGCGGCAGCCAGCCTTATAGAGTGGACTGGACGGTGAGGGCCGACACCCCTGTGAACGGCACCAAGACTGTGCGGGTAACGGTAATACCGTTCAACAAGATCAACGGCCGAACGGTAACGATCAACACCATCATCGCCGAATAGAGGAGAACCGTCATGAAGAAAACAATGAATGCCATGCGAGGAGAACAGGGATCGGTGCTGATAGTGACGATCATGGTTCTGGCCCTTCTCTCGATCGTGGCGTTCTCTTCCGTGCGCAGCAGCACGACCGAGGTGCAGATCGCCGGTAACGAACTGCAGCACCAGAAGTATTTTTTTACGGCCGAGGCCGGTATCGATCATGCGGTCAAGCTGCTGGAAGAACATTTTCGATCGGCCAACGCCGCCGTGGTGCGTCTGGACGTTAAGGCCAATTGGAATTTTGCATTTTCAGGAAATGATCAAAAGCAGAATACATCCGACGATGCGGTTGACATGGACGGAGACGACCTGGGCAGCTATGCGGAGGGTGCGGTCTGGATCGAAAATGCCCGGATCGACGGAATCGGCTACCGCATCACGCTGTGGAACAACGATGATTCAGCGTTGGGAGGGTCTTTCGATGACGACCGTGATGGCTTGGTCTGGATTCGATCGGATGCAACCGGTCCGAAAGGCGGCGGGGCGAGCATCCAAATGCTGTTGCAGGGTGAGAGTGACGGGCAGGTATTGAGCGACTACACGGCCCAAGCCGGTGCGGGTGCCGGGAAGAATTATGTCAGCAACGATTTGAACCCGATCGTCGATTTCAAGCGCCAGCTTTAGAGATGATTCACAAGAGGGGGTAATTCTCCTTCCTTTTTTTATCGGTGGTCGGTGTAATGATTGCTTCTCTCTTTGTCAAAAAAAGGTCGGGAGGGTTGACTTCTCCTCCCTTAGGCAAAGGGAGGCCGAGGGTAAATTCTTCCTCCCTTTGGCAAGGAAAGGTCGGGAGGGATTTTTAAAAAATATCATCAAAACTACAATTTAAGGCACTCAGTTTGAAACTACCGCTGACTTTTTTAGGGAGAATATTCCGATGATGCTCAAACGAAGCATGCTTGCACATGGCCCCATGGTAATCTTCGTCTTCCTGTTACCCATCTTCTTCGTTATTTGCGTTCTCTCGGCAGCAGCCGAGGACACTGACGGAATGTCAGAAGACATCGTGTCAGATGGTAAGAGCACTACAGACGAAATCATTTCGGCTGTTGACGGCTGCGCCGAACCGGTTACGGTCGGTTTCAGCGGTGGATTTGATCCGCAGGATTTCGAGAAGGTGAACGTAACCATCGACCCGGTCAGCGGCCACATGGTTCTTCAAAACGGCATCCCGGCAATAAGTTCCGAGAAGGTGATCATCCCTTTCACACAGGACGTGTATGCCACATTTCTCTCCGAAGGATCGACTGCTGTTTCTGACTTGGGTTGGATCCTTTACGGCGATGCCGTTGACGACAATGATGTTTTTGCGGGCTGGGAGAGCATACCGCACGACAAGAAGCATGTCATCTTTCACCGCATCGTGGATGACACCGAGAGCCTTGGCGGCGGAGACGGCGTCTTTGACGCAGATTACGGCAACGGCCAATTCCCGACGAGCAGCGAAGCGGCCCTGGCAGCCTATGACGACAGGACCGGGACCCTGTTTTCCGTCGATCGGGACGGGCAGGTCACAATGCGGGACATGAAAAAACATCTAGGCCGTTTTGCGGCTGGCAGCGAGATCGTTTTTTTTCTAAGTGCCGGCAGAGAATGGGACGCTGCAGAGGCGAGCCAAGTCTTTTTCAATAAACCATGGGCTCCAGATCACTATGATGCCTGCGCTCCCGACAGCGGGAGCCCCTTATGGATCGACGAGGGAAACAGGATCTTTGAGAAAGTCTTTCACCTGGGAGATCCGGCCGAAGCCGATATCTGTCAGCCGGAAACTAATTGGTTGGAAACCAAGGTTATCAATCGGCTCGAAGCCCATTTCGATCTGCATCTTTCAGGCGAGACTTCTTTGAAGATTAAAGTCGGGGACCCTTATCCGCATCTGATTGGAGGCAACCCGGCGGATGATTCCAACCAATCG
>JBDNAO010000456.1:0-10573 GCA_039768375.1 Desulfobacterales bacterium
GGCGCCAAGGTTACCGGTAAGGAGTGGAACGATGGCCATCCGGGGCAGGCGACAAACCCGGCACAGTTTTTTGTCATCATCCACAATCAGAATTTTCATATTAGTCGGCTCAATCTCTTGATACATCACGGGCACTCCCACCTTTCCAAGTCAAATTGATTGCCCTTGTTCTATACCGTCAGCAACGCCGGGGACAATCCACTTTACAAAATCTTTACAATTTTATCCCCAAACGACATAAAATCTTTACATCAGTCGACTATCTTCAGCGCAAAACCGGGGAGGAAATATCCCGACAACAACAATACATAAAGGAGGATTTAAAGTGAACATCACAAAAAAAACACCCATTATTATCGCTCTGTTGGGAATCTGTATCGCCTTCAGCTCATTTGGGAATGAAGCATCCGCGCAGGAAACCGGCAGAAGGCATCACGGTCCGCCGCCGGAAGCCTATACCGCCTGCGAAGGAAAAGCTGTCGGGGATACGGCAGAATTTGTGAGCCCGCGTGGGGATACGGTGCCAGGCACCTGTGAGTTGGAGGGTGATCGTTTGGTACTTCGTCCCGACAATCCCCCTGGTGGCAGAAGAAAAAACAACGCCAACGACTAATTAGTAGTTATCCACATATGAGCACCACCGCTGGCCGTTGAACGTCCAGTTTGATCGCAAAAGAAACTGTGCCCTTTAGGCGTAGTTTCATACAAGGGGCTTTGTGCGAGTTCAATGCGGACGGCCGCTTGGGACCGCAATGGAAAAACAACCACTCTGGTGATCCGGAAAGGCACATGCATATGGGCACAAACCAATTTTCTCACCTGGCACTAAGCGACGACGGATTTCTCTTCGACGCATCGACCGGCCATAAATTCAACCTGAACGCATCTGGCACCTTCATTCTGAAGCGGATGATCCAGGGATTGGGGCGGGATCAGATCATCACCGCCATGGCTGAAGTCTACGACGCACCGGAGGATCTCTTTCACCGGGATCTATCCCTGTTTTGTCAATACCTCAAAGAGCTGGACATTATCCAGGAAGCCCAATGGAGGTGATCATGAAAACGAGACCCTTGAACATCGCGGTGAGCGGGCTCAATGCAACGGACAACCCCGGTCCGGGTGTCCCGGTGATCCGGTCGATCCGGGAAAGCGGGGAATTTTCGGGAACCATCACAGGGCTCTCCTATGATCCCATGGATCCCGGCATCTATATGGACGGGACATGCGAGGATGTCTACCTGATGGCGTACCCTTCGCAGGGCGCCGGGCGGTTACTTGAGAGAATCAGAGAGATAAATGAAAAAAAAACCATAGACGTCATCATTCCGACCCTGGATGCGGAGTTGAGCGCCTACCTCAAAATCCGCGGCGAACTGGAGGCGATGGGCATCCATACCTTTCTGCCGGATGCGGCGGCGCTCGGGATGACTTCGAAGGCGAACCTTGCCAAACTGAGCGGCATGGGGATCGATGTCCCCGGAGGTAAGGAGTTGTATGATCCCGGCACTCTTTGGCAGGCCGGGGAGACGTTCCGTTTTCCCCTCGTGGTCAAAGGGCGGTTTTACGAGGCCCACGTGGCGTATTCCGCCGCGGAGGCCGAATTTTATTTCTACAAGATCAGCGCCAGGTGGGGACTTCCCGTGATCGTCCAGGAATTCGTACGGGGGGAGGAGTATGACACGGTTGCGCTTGGGGACGGCGAGGGGGGCCTGATCGGCGCCGTGCCCATGAAGAAGATGCAGCTCACGGACAAGGGGAAGGCCTGGGGCGGCATCACCATCGAAGATACGCGGATGAACCGCTTTGTGAGGGATGTGATTCGGAAACTCAAATGGCGTGGTCCCTGCGAACTCGAGATGATCAAGGAGAAGAAGACGGGACGATTCTACATGATTGAACTCAATCCCAGGTTTCCGGCCTGGTGTTACCTGTCGGTGGGGGCAGGACAGAACCTACCCTGGGCAACGGTCAAACTGGCTTTGAGCGTTCCTGTTACGCCCTTTGACACCTACAGTGCCGGCACCATGTTTCTGAGAAATTCCGTCGACCACATCTACCCCCTGTCCGATTACCGGAAAATGACCACGGTTAACGAACTCCATCGCAGATGGAAAACTGATGAAAAGCATATCGAGAAGGTGGCATAATGGATAAGAAAGCCTATCAGCGCCCGAACATCGTTCGGCATATTCCCGGGGTCGCCCAGAAGTTCGGAAGATCCCAAACCCTGAAAACGAAAGGCGCCATCGACGGTGTGCCGGTTAAGGAGATCATGGCGCGCCACGGCAGTCCGGTCTTCGTGTTCAGCGAAAGGCGCATTCGAAGCGCCTTCCGGAACGCCCTCAGGGCCTTTACCACCCGCTATCCGAAAGTCCAGTTCGCCTGGTCCTATAAGACCAATTACCTGGATGCCGTCTGCAACATCTTCCACCAGGAAGGTTCCTGGGCCGAGGTGGTGAGTGAATACGAGTACGAGATGGCCCGAAGCAACGGCATCCCCGGCAACCACATCCTTTACAACGGCCCCTATAAACCCGAACCGGCACTCCGCAGGGCAATTTCCGAGGGAGCACGTATCCATATCGATCACCTCGACGAGCTGTTCATGATCGAGAAGATCGCCCGGGATCTGGACAAACCCGTGGATGCCGCCATCCGGGTGAACATGGATGCTGGCATCTACCCGGTGTGGGACCGCTTTGGTTTCAACCTGGACAACGGCGAGGCCATGAAGGCGGCCCAGCGAATCCATGCCGGCGGTATGATACGTCTTACGGGCGTTCATTCGCATATCGGCACCTATGTCACCGAAACGTCAGCCTACGGCACAGCCACCGCCAAACTGGCCGCTTTAGTAAGGGCAGTCGAGAAGAGTTATGGGTTTACCATCGACTATATCGATGTAGGCGGTGGATTTTCGTCCCAAAGCACGCTGCATACCATGTACGCGCCGGGCCGGGAGAGCAATCCGCCGGTGGAACAGTATGCCGAGGCGATCACCGGCGCCATGTACGAGGCGGGGTTTCCCCCCGACCGCCTTCCCACGCTGCTTCTCGAAACCGGCCGGGCGCTCATCGACGCCGCCGGATATCTGCTGACCTCCGTGGTGGGCAACAAGCGGTTGCCCAACGGCACCCGGACCATGATCGTGGACGGGGGCGTCAACCTCCTGTTCACCTCCACGTGGTATCAGCACGACATACTCCCGGCGGAGGCGAAGGAGGGGTTGTACGAGGAAACCGTGATCTACGGCCCACTCTGCATGAACATCGACGTGGTCCGGCCTTCGGTGAGCCTGCCGGTCATGGAACCCGGCGATGCACTGGTGATCCATCCCGTGGGGGCTTACAACGTCACCCAGTGGATGCAGTTCATCCGCATGCGGCCGGCCGTCGTTCTCATCGGAGAGAACCGGGAGATCGACCTGATCCGGGACGCCGAAGTGGTGGAGACGCTCAAGGACCTGGAACATGTTCCCGATCGTTTCCGGTCGCTGCAGCTCGCACTTACGGCTTGATGGAGGCATCGCCATCGACGGATAAGAAAGGGGCCCGAACCACATGAAACTACCCTCCATGGAAAGCAACCCGCTCGGACCGGGAAAGTGGATCACCTCCCTCCTTTCCGGGTACGGGCAGGTGTTCTTTGCCGCCCATCCGGCGGTCGGGGCACTGTTTCTATTAGCGACCTTCACGGTTCCCGCACAGGGCGCGGCCGGTTTGATCGCCTTTATGATGTCGAACTTCTGGGCCCGGGCTTTCGGGTTTCCCAAAAATCTCATCGAGAGCGGGTTCTTCGCCTGCAACGGCCTGCTCACCGGCCTCGCCCTCGGGCTGACCTACACCATCAACACAGCCTTTATGGTGATGCTCATGATCATTGCCCCTCTGGGCGTACTTATCGCCGCCTCCCTCAAGGCACTGTTCGACCGCTATCTGTTCGTTCCGGTCCTGAGCCTTCCGTTTGTGGTTACCTCCTGGATGGTGCTCGCCGGTGGCAGGGAGTTCTATGGCCTTATCCATACGCTGGAACCCTATGAGGTCACCCTGCTTTCCGATGCGTTTTCCCATGCGCCGGATCTGTTTTTCCACTCCGCCGGCGCGGCGTTTTTTCAGCTCAACATCCCTGCGGGAATCCTGGTGGCCACCGGCCTCCTGTTATTCTCCCGCCAGGCGTTTTTTCTGGCAGCCACAGGGCTTTTCGCCGGTGCGCTGGTATACCGCCTCTTAAATGGGGATATGGCCAACCTCACGACCGGTTATATGGGATTCAATTTCATCCTCACGTCCATTGCCGTCGGCGGCATGTGGACGGTACCGGGGCCGGACGCCCTGCTTTTGGCGGTGATCGGCAGCGCCATATGTGCTGTCCTGGTGGCGGCCTTAAGCGGCCTTCTCGGCGTTCTCGATCTGCCGGTTCTGGCGTTTCCGTTTATCGTCACCACGGGCGTGATCCTGTTCGCCCTCCGGCAGCGGGGGCTCTGTTCCCGGTTCAGACCGGTGGCGGTGCCGGAACGGAGCCCGGAAATGAACCTCAAGCGGCACCGGAACGCCGCGGCCCGGTTTGTCGGCGGCGAAAATCCCGCCTTCGGCTTACCGGTCAGCGGACAATGGCGCATCACACAGGGGTTCGACGGTCCGCACACCCACAAGGACCTCTGGGCCCATGCGTGGGATTTCGAAATCTTCGACGAAAGGCAGGCTCCCTGCCAGGGACCCGAAAACGAACGCAAATCTTACTATGCCTACAACATGCCGGTTTTCGCCCCCGCGGACGGAAAGGTGGTCAGGGTCGTCCATCACGTGGATGACAACCCCATCGGGCAGGTCAATGTCGCTCAGAACTGGGGGAACCTGGTGATCATCTGGCATTACGGCCGCGTTTACTCCGCCCTGTGCCATTTAAAGAAGGGCAGCGTCGGTGTCGCCGAGGGCGAAGAGGTCCGGCAGGGGCAGAAGATTGCCAGGGTGGGAAACAGCGGAAGGTCACCGGTGCCCCACCTCCATTTCCAGGTCCAGGCGAGCCCGGAAATCGGCGCCCCCACGCTTCCGTCCGAACTGATGCATTATATCAGCGGCGACAACGGGGCCGCCGTCTACTATACCCACGGAATACCCGCGGCGGGGGATCGCATCCGCGCTCTCGATCCCGCCGGAGATGTCCACACTGCCGCCTCCTTTCCGCTGGGTGGCTTCTGGCGATTTGCGGTGCGCCAGAACGGAAAAAAGCGGGAAGAGCGGTGGGAAACAGATATCGATTTCGCCGGAAACCGGTTCCTGGTATGCCGGGAAACGGGGGCCCGGCTGCGTTTCTTCGTGAACCGGAAGGTGCTGATTCTGATGGACTACCAAGGGCCGCGAAACGGCGGGCTCTACGGGTTCTATACGGCGCTGCCGAGGTTGCCGATGACCAGCGAGCCCGTGTCGTGGCATGACGAGATGCCGGGGGAGCTGATGCTGTCCCCCCTCGCCCGCATCCTTTTCGATTTTGCGGAGCCCTTCGCCCCCCTGGCGAAACTCTCGGCCCGCTCGAAGATCTTAAGGAGCGGTCATCATCTTTCCGTGGAGACGCGCCTCCGGCTCACAGGCCCCCTGGCCCGCAGCAAGGGCGGCATCCGCGGGATTTCACATTTCGACAGGTTCAAGGGGCTCGTTTCGCTTTCGGTGATCGAAGGCAATGAAAAACGAATTGAAATCAACCAGTTGGCCAATGGCGTCATCAATCGGACCGATCCGAGCAATCCCCTGTCCGTAACAGCCTGACGGCCTTGCATGGCGTCTTCCCATGACGATTCGACCACCGCGCGATGCTGTCCCGGACCGGCCACGCTGCAATATGGTGTGGCAGAAAATTGGTTTGTGATTTTTTTGCCGGTTTGTCCAACCGCGCTTATTAATAATACGGATTTTTGGATTACGGCTTGTCAAAATTAGGAAATTTAGCATGAAAACAGTTGGTTCTATTTTAGAAGCATGTAGGTTCCGGCATAGTCGGGGCCGTTTACTGAAGATCGCTTTCCTCGTTCTGGCGCTCATGCCCGTCCCGGCCGGTGCCGAGGATTCGGGGAAGGTGTCCGATTTCTTCGAACACTCCTTCACCTACGAGGCGCAGGAAAATTATGCGGCGGCGCTCAACAGCGTGCTCCAGGTGCTCCGGCTGGATGGTCAGAACTATACAGCTGCTCTCAGGGCCGGCTGGCTCGCCTATCTCAAGCAGGATTACGCCCGGTCGTCGGCCTATTACCAGAAAGCCATCCTCCTGGCGCCGATCGCAGTGGAACCGCTGCTGGGTCATCTGCTGCCGCTGATGGCTGAAGGAAAGTGGCAGGCGGCCGAGAGCGTCGCCCGGAGTATCCTCACCATCGATCAGGACAATTATCTGGCCGAGAGCAAGCTGGCTTACAGCCTGTTTTCCCAGGGAAACTACAGGGAGGCGCAAGAGTTTTACCGGAAAATCGTCGCTTCTTATCCCGCCGATATCGACATGAAGCTCGGGCTGGCCTGGTCCTGCCTCAAAGGCCGCGATGAACGGGAGGCCGAAAGGTTATTCAGGGAGGTTCTCACAGTGCGGCCGAACAATCCCAACGCACTGGCCGGTATCGAAATCATAGAAAACAGCAAGTAATCGGAGGGGTTCCCCATCTGGATATAGAAAAGCATATTCTGTCCGGAATCATCATTTCAAAAAGTTTCCGTTGTTTAAGAATCAAAAGGAAATTTGGTCGGGGCGAGAGGATTTGAACCTCCGACCCCCTGCTCCCAAAGCAGGTGCGCTACCAGACTGCGCCACGCCCCGTTGTGCAGAATAGTGGACGGACTTCATAACATTCTTCCACAAAAGGTGCAAGGTTTCGCATAGGCCGGCGATAGTTTTCGCGCGGATTGAATCGGCCGGAGCTATTTCTTCTTGCCCATGTCTTCGAAAAACGCTTTGATGCCGCCGGAAACGGCCCGGGCGACGTCTTCCAAGTGTTTGGAATCCCTCAAGGCCTTTGCCTCTTCCGGATTGCTCAAATAACCGACTTCAATCAGAACCGCCGGCATGTCTGCCCCTTGCAGCACAAGCACGGGGGCATCCAAAACTTCAGTATCTATCAGGGGATCGAGCCGGTCTTTCAGATGTCGAGCCAGCAGATGGCTGGTGCGAACATGTTTGAGCTGAATCCTGTCCCAGTTGCCGAGGGTGTCCGGGCTTGGATCCGGGTAGGGCAGGCGCTCTGAGGCGGTCTCTTTGTAGCAATAGATAGCGCTGCCACTTGGGACCGGGCTGAAGCTGCCGCCGGCGTGAATACTGATAAATACATCCGCCTTGAGGTTGTTGGCAATATCGGTGCGGCGTTCGATCTCGAGTCGGTAATCATCGGTGCGGGTCAGTTGCACACGGTAGGGGCCGTCAAACTCGGCAGCGATCAGCCGGCCCAGATCGAGTGCGACCTGTTTCTCCAAGGTGCCGTCCGGGCTACGGGCGCCGGAATCGGCTCCGCCGTGCCCGGGGTCCAACACGACCGTTCTTTTCGTGCGCCCCCAGTAGATCGTTTTTGCGGCGGCGGCCGTAGCAGCCGGTGACAGACACAGTAAAATGGCAATGGTGAGCACCAGCAATCGAAAACCGGGGATAACCCTGCAAAACATTGACATAACTATCGCTTTCCCAATTTTTCTTGACACCTATATTGATAAATATTATGTTTCTTGCTACTTTTTAGCTGTGATTTACTTGATTTGGCATCAATGTCAAGCAACAAGATTCAACGGTTAAAAGCGCTCAGCCGTTGAGGAGATTCTTCGCGGGTTAACAGCCTGTGGATACATGGTTAAACCGTTGCGGAAAATGGTGTACAGGGCCAGCGAGTCTCCATCCTCGGAATTTCGGAAGACACACTTTTGTTTCCGGTCAAGAGTCGTTTAATATTTCGCAAAATCAGGGGCTCCCGCCGATTGACGCCGAGATCGCGAAGAGATACTGTTACGGTCGGAAACGAGCGAGAGTGGCGGAACTGGTAGACGCACTGGACTTAGGATCCAGCTCTGGCGACAGAATGGGAGTTCAAGTCTCCCCTCTCGCACCATACCGCTGGCGCGACGCTATTTCATCTTTTTTCGTTTTAATTGGTTACGCCCCACCTTGCTTGCACCGCAGGTAACGCGAGCGGCCATAACGAACAGCACTGAGCTGAATCGCTGACTGGATACCGCCGGTGTGGCCCTCGGCATGTGACCGACGGGGGATAACGCTATTGCCTGCGTTCTCGCAAACCATTTTCGATTCTCCAATCAGACTCAGGAGGTGTGGAACGTATTGATCGGCAGCCAGCTGGGCTGATGTATTTATAGAAAGGAAGGCTATGCACGTTACAGTTGAAGATGTGAGCGGTGTCAAGAAAACGCTGCACATCGAAATCCCGCAGGAAAAAGTTGTCCGTGAGTTGGATTCCGCCTACAGCCAACTCAAAAAAACGGCCAAAATCAAAGGCTTTCGCCCTGGCAAGGCCCCCCGATCTGTTTTGGAACGCATGTTCAAAAAGGATGTCCTTGCCGATGTGTCATCCAAATTGATAAAGGAATCGTTCATCGACGCCCTGAAGAAGACCGATTTAAAGGTCATCGGCAATCCAGAGCTGGACCCACCGGATCTTAAGGCGAACGAAGATTACAAATACGATGCCACCGTCGAGGTCAAGCCCGATATTAAGGACATTGATTTTAAAGGGTTAAAGCTCAAAAAAAACCGTTACACGGTCAACGACGCCGAAATCGAGCTGCAGCTTAAAGCCCTCCAGAAGAACCTGACGCGGCACAAACCGATTGCCGAGGAACGCCCAGCACGGGGTGGGGATCATGTCATGGTCACCTACGAAGGGCTCCAAAACGGCAAACCCTTTGCCGAAACCCAACGGACCGAAAACTTTACCCTCAAAATCGGTGACGGCCGCATCTCGACGTCTTTCGATGAGGGCCTTGTCGGCATGCAGACCGATGAAACCCGGGAGATCAAGGTCACGTTTCCCGAGGATCATCCGAATGCAAAGCTGGCGGGGACTGCCATCGACTTTCAGGTTACCCTCAACCAGATCCGGGAGGAGGATGTCCCTGAAATCGATGATGAGCTGGCCAAAAAGGCCGGCAATTACAATACCCTCGATGAACTCAAAGCACAGGTCCGCCAAAACCTGGAAGAGGGATATGCCAAGCGGGCCGAGCAGGAAATTAACGAGCAGGTCTTTGGCGAACTGATCGGCAAAACCGAGTTTGATGCGCCGAACGTCATGATCGATTACGAGCTCGACGCGATCGTCGACGATGCCGAGCGATCGTTTGCCTATCGCAACAAAAGCCTCGAGGAGATGGGGCTCTCCCGGGAAGCGATTGCCGAAAACTACCGAGACACGGCAGTCAAGCAGGTGAAGCGGCACCTGATTCTGGAAAAAATCATCGATCAGGAAAACATGACGCTCACCGACGAGGAGGTCGAAGCCGGACTTCAGGAGATGGCCGATGCCTTCCAGCAGCCAGTGGAGCAGGTAAAGAGTTTCTACAACCAAAATACGGATAAACTTGATTATTTCAAGCAGACCTTACTTGAAAAAAAAGCCGTTAAACTTATTATAAATAATAGCGAAATCGAGGAAGTCGAGCCGTCCGAACAGGCCTCGGACCAGACTGAGCCGGTCAGTTAGCGGCGACTGGCTGTTGGTTCGTTTTTGACCAGGGAGTCGAACGGGGCCAATGACATAGACTTGTTTTCCACCCTCCCGGCTAATTTAAAATGGCCGGACCGCTGGAAAACGAAAATGACAAAAAGGAGCCAAATCGTGCCGATCATACCCATGGTCATCGAGCAGAGCAGCCGAGGCGAGCGCGCCTACGACATATATTCACGATTGCTCAAAGACAGGATCATTTTTCTGGGGACTGCCATCAACGATGAGATTGCCAATCTTCTCATCGCCCAGTTGCTTTTTCTCGAATCGGAAGATCCGGACAAAGACATCAATTTCTATATCAATTCACCCGGCGGCCTTGTTACCGCCGGACTGGCCGTGTACGACACCATGCAGTACATCAAGCCCGACGTCACGACCGTCTGCATCGGACAGGCGGCCAGCATGGGCGCGCTTCTACTGGCTTGCGGAGCGCGCGGCAAACGCTACTCGCTGCCCAATTCACGCATCCTGATTCATCAGCCCATGGGCGGTTTTCAGGGCCAGGCTTCGGATATCGAAATCCAGGCCAGAGAAATCTTACGTATGAAGGAGACCCTCAACCAGATTCTGGTCAAACACACGGGGAAAGACGTTGAGCAGATAGGCAAGGATACGGATCGCGACTTCTTCATGTCCGGGCAGGAGGCGCAGGATTACGGAATCATCGACCACGTCATCACCAATCGGGACGATTTGGATCGCATCGACAAGATGGAGGCCTAAGATGGGAAAAAAAGAAGACGACAATGACAACCTCTTTTGCTCATTCTGCGGTAAAAACCAAAAAGAGGTGACCAAGTTGATTGCGGGCCCGGCCGTTTACATCTGTGACGAGTGTATCCAGCTGTGCAGCGAGATTATCGAGGA
>JBDNAO010000457.1:0-15803 GCA_039768375.1 Desulfobacterales bacterium
CGGGCGGAACTCCAAGTTCTGGGAACCATTTTTTGAGAACCGGCGGAAATGGTGCATATGCCCAAAAGGTGTCGGCAAAGAACAAGAAACGTCGACACATTCAATTCGGGTCGATATTTCTACGTTTTCTGAATCCACGGTACTGATTATTCATAAACAAAATCCACTATTCAAAAAGGTTACTTTGTGATACTTTTTTCGCACAACCCACTTGACACGTGGCGCTTTGCTGTTATTTTTGCCTCTTGGGTTCGCTGAGAGTCCCAATCAAGCGTGGAACCACCGGACGGAAGCCGAGAACAGGATCAAATAGTGCAGAGGAGGTTGTAATGAAGAAGGAAGATCTTTCGTATCTGAAAGAGCTGCTAGAAGGACAGCTCGATCATCTTCTGAACCTGGCCGATCATACGGTTTCTGACTTATTGGAGAAGGACAGCAATGCGCCCGACCTTCTGGATCGCGCCGCGCTTGAATCCGAGCGTGATTACACCCTGCGAATTCGGAACCGGGAAAGCCGCCTGATAAAGAAAATTCGCCAATCCCTCAAGGACATCGAAAACGGGACTTACGGTATTTGTCAGATGTGCGGCGAAGATATCGGCGTCAAACGACTCAAAGCGAGGCCGGTCGCACGCCATTGCATTGTCTGCAAGAGTAAAATGGAGGAAACCGAACGTGCAGCCAGATTTTGAGTTTTTTTTAAAAACGGAAATGAAAACAACGGGTTCCACTTGTCATATAAATCCGAATCAACGGTTCTCCCGGGGACCATTTGGCCGAGCACGCATTTTCGGCTGTTAGCCCTCATGCGTAAATGGAAAGTCTGAACACATCCGGAAATTTTCTATGTATAGAACAGGCCGATTGTATCTTTTAAAAAACAGTGCTATCATCATCCGAACTTTAATCATTGAAGAGGAGGCGCTTACCCTCGATGATGAAGAATTACCGGATGAAGACGACGATACTCCGGATCTCCTCAATTATACAGACCATCGTGGTCGCCACGAATGCTGATGTTGTCGAACGGGCTCTCACAGCAGGCTGAATCCAATCACAGGTAGGTTAAAATGCGCATTGTTGCCAAAAAGATACCGGGCAGTGAGGTGTATCCGACACCAGCGTATGCCGACGGTGGCAATGATGCGGTGTCTGGCGAAATACCGGATTTCGAAAAAATCATTATCGAATGTATCTGTCCCAAATGCGGGAACAGACACGCCATGAATTTTCCATGGACCGGCCGGGGGATCCCCCGGAAATACTGTCCGCAATGCAAAAAAAGCCTTTAGGGCTCTGGGCGGACGCCGATCGCCTAGCGTACGTAAACCTTCGGGAGGATCAATGCGTTTCCCGAGTACTTGGGACCCCAGCAAAAAATAATTCCACATCTTGCTTGTCTTTTGGCCCGTCTGTTTGCCTATCCGGCGCGTTACATCCACCGACACGTATCTTTAAATGCGAAGCTGGATGTGCCTTGTAGGCGAGCCCAAATCCGGCGCAATCTTGTAGAATGATTCGTTACCATGACCCTTAACCTATAATAGAGGAAAGAAAGGAGATGATCGGATGAACAAAGGAGATCTAGTCAACGAAGTGTCACAGGTGCTCACATCGAAGAAAGATGCCCAAGCCGCTGTCGACGGGCTGCTCGCGGCCATCACCAAGGCGCTCAAAAAAGGCGATGATGTCACTCTCGTCGGCTTCGGGACCTTCAAGGTGGCCAACCGCAAAGCCCGCACGGGCAGAAATCCGCAGACCGGAGCAGAAATCAAAATCAAAGCCACCAAAGTTCCCAAGTTTGTACCGGGCAAAGCCCTGAAGGAAGCCGTCAAGTAAACGGTATTACCGGCTCGACAACGACGGGTGTTCACTAAAAATTGTCGACAGCTGAAACCGGCGGTTCGCCGCCGGTTCATCTTTCCGTCACCAGACCCTCGCGGCGGCGACTGTCCGGATGGCGCCGCCGTATTCCTCCGAAAGCACCCCCACTTTTTTATAAAATAGATGCCTTGTAATATGTTGGATAAGATTAACAGGACCGGTGGTATCAAATCGAAACCGGCTGTCAGACCGAAGGGCGTTTGAATGGATTCCGGACGGATTCGCTTAGCATTTATTCTGCTATTCTGCATCATCGCATTCGGTACTGTCGGCTATCACATCTTCGAAGGCATGCCCTTCTTTGATGCCTTCTATATGGTGCTCATAACGATCAGTACGGTGGGGTTCAGTGAAATCAAGCCGCTGTCGATATCGGGGCGAATCATTACCATTCTGATCATCAGCACCGGCATTACGACAATGGCGTACACCATCGGCACCTTGCTGAGAATGTTCATCGAGGGCGAGCTCGGCAGAATATTCGGGAGAAGAAAGTTGGAAAGAAATATATCCGCCATGCAAGGTCACTTCATCATCTGCGGTTACGGCCGGATCGGCAGCATCATCTGCAAGGAACTGCAGGAGGATAGCATACCGTTTGTCATCATCGAGGAAGACCCCTCGAAAAACAGCGACCTTGAGAAGGAAGGCTACCTTTACATCAATATGGATGCCACCTCCGAAGAGGCCTTGATAAAGGCCGGTATCATGAGCGCAAAGGGGATCGTGACAGCCGTCCGTTCGGACGCCCACAACGTCTTCATCACCCTGACGGCGAAAGGTTTGCAACCCGACATTTTTGTCCTGTCCCGCGCCTCGGATGTCAAAAACGAAGCCAAGCTGATAAAAGCGGGGGCCTCCCGCGTTGTTTCCCCTTATCTGCTCGGGGGGCGGCGTATGGCCGAGGTGTTGAAGCGTCCGACCGTGGTCGATTTTATCGACATTGCCATGGCCAACCGCAAATTGGGTCTGGCGATGGAAGAGGCCAGAGTTGGAGACCGGTCGACGTTGGTCGGTAAGAACCTGATCGACAGCCACCTGCGTCAAAATTATGGTGTGATTATTGTGGCAATCAAAAAAACCTCGGGGGAGATGATCTACAACCCGCTGCCCTCCGAAAAACTCGACGCCGGAGATGTGATCGTTGTCATCGGGAAAAAGGAAGCTCTCAAGCGGATGAGCGAGACTATGTGAGACCCGGCGGCGGATCTATGTTTAAAATCTTTTTAAAATAAACGAACCCGATTCGGGCTCTTTTTACAGCTTCTCCGGTTCGGGGACTTGTTTCTGCTGACGGACGACATACTCTCGGATGCGGTTGCCGTCCATCTCCTTGACCGTGATGAGAAAATTGCCGATCTGGATCTCCTCCCTTTCTTTGGGGATTCGTTCGATCGAGTTGAGCACATAACCGGAAAAGGTATCATAATCCTTTGATTCGAGGATGTTCATCGGTATTTTTTCGTTAACGTCCTCGATTTCCGATTTGCCGGGAACCACCCACTCGTCGGCCTTGATTTTTATGATCTGAGGCTGATCCTTGTCGGTTTCATCGGTGATCTCGCCCACAATTTCTTCCAAAGCGTCTTCCAGTGTGATCAGACCGGATACGCCGCCGTGTTCATCCACGACGATCGCCATGTGCTGTTTTCTTTTCTTGAACGCCTGCAGCAGGGAATCGAGCTTCTTGTTTTCCGGCACGAAATAGGCCGGTTGCATGATTGTGCGAATAGAAGTCTCGCCGTTGGTCGTGACATAGTGAAGAAAGAGATCCTTTATGTTCAGAATGCCGATCACATGATCGATGTCTCCTTCGATAACCGGGAAACGGGTATAACCGGATTCGACAAACTTTTCCAGATCCGGCTTTTCATCGGCCTCGATGACGAACATGTCCGCTCTGGGGGTCATGATTTCCGAGGCATTGGTGTCGTCGAATTCGAAGATGTTGTGGATCAGCTCTTTTTCCTGCTCCTTGATTTCGCCTTCCTCTTCGACGACCTCCACGAACGTCATCAATTCTTCCTCGGTCACGATCGGCTTGTGCTTTATCTTTCCGGTGATCAGCGGAATGAAGTTGAGAAAAAGGATTATCGGGTAAAAAATGATCGAGAGCCAGTAGATCGGTCGAATGACCAGGCGGGCGACGAGAACATTGTTGCGGGTTGCCATCGATTTTGGGAAAATTTCTCCGAAAACCAGTATCAGTAAGGTCATCACGCCTGTGGTTATGCCGACGGCATGGTTCGCCACAAGTCCGATGGTGATGACGGTGGCCAAAGCCGAGGCACCGATGTTTACCAGATTGTTACCGATTAGAATGGTTGACAGAAGACGATGGGGGTTTTCTTTCATTTTTTTGATCAGCAAATAGACCCGGTCTCCTTTTTTGGCGAGATACCGGGCCCGGGCCCTGCTGATAGAAAACAACGCTGTTTCAGCTGAGGAGAAAAACCCCGACAGTAATATCAGGGTCATCAGTAGAAGGTACTGACCTGTCATTAAGTGGTTTCCTGTCGATGTTAAAAAATAGTGAGAAATATAGCCTTTTTCGATTTTTTGTCAATAATTTCCACGTGATTTGTCGCAAGCGGTTCGCGATCAGCCGACAAGGGGTCTTCGCAGAACGGTGTCCTTTTTCCAGTGCAGGTCATCGCGGTGCGGATACTGAATGTTGTAGTGCAATCCCCGGCTTTCTTTGCGGTGCGCGGCACACCGGATGATCAGTTCCGCAACCGTGGCAATATTGCGAAGTTCGACCAGATCGGAGACCACCTTGAAATTCCAGTAGTATTCCTGGATTTCTTTCAGGACATTCTCAATTCGTCGCCGGGCTCTTTCCAGCCGCTTGTCGGAACGCACGATGCCGACGTAATTCCACATCAGGCGTCTGATTTCATCCCAATTGTGAGACACCATGATCATCTCATCGCTGTCGGTGGTGCCGGTTTCGTCCCAGCTCGGTGTCTCGGGAGCGGGTCCAAAATCTCGATTCCGCAGCTCTTTGACGGCGGTGTCGGCCGCGTTTTGGGCATACACCAAGGCCTCGAGCAGCGAGTTGCTGGCCAGGCGGTTGGCACCATGCAGACCGGTGCAGGCGGTTTCACCAACGGCATATAGACGGCGGATATCCGTCCGCCCATTGAGGTCCGTTGCCACACCGCCGCACATGTAATGCGCTGCAGGAACCACCGGAATCGGTTTTTGGGTCATGTCGATTCCGAAATCAAGGCATTTCGCGTATAAATTCGGAAAGCGGCTGCGGACGAAATCTGTCGGCCGGTGGGATATGTCCAGAAAAACACAGTCATCACCGCTCTTTTTCAGCTCTGTATCGATCGCCCGGGCGACCACATCCCGACAAGCCAGGTCTTTTTGGGGATCGTAGTTTTCCATGAAAGCGCGCCCAGACCGGTCGACCAGGGTGCCGCCTTCACCGCGGACGGCTTCCGAGATAAGGAAATTCTTGGCTTGCGGGTGGAACAGGCAGGTCGGATGGAACTGAACGAATTCAAGGTTGGCAACCGTGGCCCCGGCGCGGTAGCCCATGGCGATCCCGTCACCGGTGGCGATGTCGGGGTTGCTGGTGTAGAGATAGACCTTGCCGGCTCCGCCGGCGGCCAGGAGGGTGATCTTGGATTTGAAGGTGTCGATTTGATTGGTCCGACGATCCAGAACGTAAGCGCCACAGCAGAAGTCTTCATGGGTGGTGGTGACCAAGCCCCGCTTCATGCGGGTCGAGAAAGTGATCAGGTCGATGGCGATGTGATCTTCGAAAAGCGTAATGCGAGAGTGGCTGCGGGCGCGCTCCACCAGAACCTGTTCGACGGCCCGGCCGGTCATGTCCTGGGCGTGCACGATCCGCTTTCGGCTATGGCCGCCCTCCTGACCGAGGTCGAAGGTCTCTACCTCAGAAGCGGTGTCCGGTGTTGTTTTCAGATTGAAACTAACACCCAGAGCAATCAGTTCCCGGATGCGGTCCGGTCCCTGAGTGACGACAATATCAACCACGTCCGGATTGCAGAGCCCGTCTCCGGCCGCGAGGGTGTCACGAATGTGAAGGTCAAATGAATCCAGCGGGCTGAACACGGAAGCGATTCCGCCTTGGGCCAGATTGGTGTTGCTGTCCATCACAGCTTTCTTTGTGACCAGCGCCACGCTGCCATGTTCGGCGACTTTGAGAGCAAAAGAGAGGCCGGCGATTCCGCTGCCGATGATCAGAAAATCCGATTCGATTGTCATGGTACCATTCAGGTGATTGCCGCTTGCCGATCACTGTCGCGGGGTTGCGGGCATGGTGCGCAACAGCTACGCCACAAGAGTGAGGCAGACTCGACGCCGTCCGTTCCTCCGGCGTGGTGAATTGCCCGGAACCTTTATCGCCTTCATATATAGACTGGGTTTGACGAAACCGGCGGCAGATTGTATGATGTATTTTCCGTATCAGAGATCAATCTGTCAATACTTTCTTTAAAAGTAACTGAATTTATGTTGCTTTCAGATAAAGTCCAACCGGTTCCGAATTGCGCTCCTCGGCGGGGATGATTATTTTTTTGACAGGTAAAACGGCATGATTGCATACGATCTCCAATGCGTCAACGGCCATTCTTTCGAGGGATGGTTCGAAGACGAGAAAACTTTCAAGGATCAGGAAAAGAAGGGCCTCATTGCCTGTCCGGTGTGTGATATGACGGCCGTCACGAGAATCCCGTCGACCTTTGCGATTAAATCCTCCGCCAGGTCTTCTCCATCATCCGGAAGTACGGCGGCTCAAATGGAGGAACTCAGCCTTAGAATAAACGATTTCATCGAAAAAAATT
This sequence comes from Desulfobacterales bacterium, assembly GCA_039768375.1. Taxonomy (GTDB): domain Bacteria; phylum Desulfobacterota; class Desulfobacteria; order Desulfobacterales; family SG8-13; genus JARFQH01. The sequence goes on from JBDNAO010000457.1 coordinate 6,705, forward strand.
TCGACAACGTCGGATGCGATTTCACCAAAGAAGCGCTGAAAATGCACTATGGGGTTACCGAGCAGCGCAATATCCGCGGGACCAGCTCGCCGGAAGAGGAAAAGACCCTGAAGGAAGAGGGGATCGAGTTCATAAAAATCCCGATCCCCACGAATCCGGATTCAGACGCCTAATCCGTTTTTTTTAAAACACTTTTACAATTTCGTACTAAAGTCCGACGGCACCGCTGACGGTTTTTGCAGCCGTATCGATGCTGATATTTTCGGTGTTGATAACCAGATCATACTGGGTGGGATCGGAAATTTCGGCATTAAAATATTTTCGGATAAACGCGCGGCGGTCTGATTCGGTGCGAATGACCCGTTTTTTGGCCTCCTCCCGCGGCACATCGAAATTGCGGGCCACATTATCAACACGAACCTCCAGGGGGGCGACCACGCGGACCCGGAAACGGTTTTCGGGTGGCAGAATATAATTGGCGCCGCGACCGACGACGACAGCCCCACCGTGTTTACCGATAATTCCAATCACCTTCATGAGATGTTGCAAGTACTGATCCGGCCACAGGTGGCGTTCATGAACGAGGGAGGCAATCCAGTTTTCAAGGGTGTTGAGCCCGCGTTCGTCAATGGTTTCCAGTAATGTTGCGTTTACTTTAGCATTGGCTGCCATTTTGTGAAGCACTTCCTGGTGAAACAGATCCAACGCGTACTTTTTGGCAATTTCCTGTGCCAGCAGGCGCCCGCCGCTGCCCGGCTCTCGTGAAATGGTGATCACCGGTGCCGAGACCTTTTTCTTTCTTCTTTCCACTTGGCTCAATTGCCAGTTTTTAATCTGCTCCTCCACGATTCGCTCAATAGATCGGGCCTTACCTTTCATAAGGGCCTCCTTTCCCGGACGCGGCCGGTGATGTGGAATCAAGTTTGGTTACCATAAAACGGAATGAAGATATGATAAATTCCCTGTTTCAGTTCGGCTTTGATCGGAAGGCCGCCGTTGCGAAACACCTTCATCATTCCCAGATTCGAAAAAAGTACGTCGGCGGTGAACCCTTGAACCCCTCTTTCCCTTGCCAGACGAACAAGCATCCGAAACATGTAAGTTGCGATGCCCTGTCCCTGGTAGGCTTCGTCGACGACGAAGACCACCTCGGCATATGGCCGTTCTCGTTCGATAATATAGCGCGCCTCGGCGATCACCCGTGATTTGTCGCCGCTTTCAACCAGCCCGACAATCGACATCGTGTTGCTCCAGTCGACGTTGACATACTGCTGCATCTTGGCGTGCGGCATCGCCTTCACATGGCCGAAATAGCGATAGTACACCGCTTCATCTGAAAACCGATAAAACAGCTGACGCATCTGTTCTTCGTCTGACGGTTTTATCGGCCGGAAGCGAACAGCCGTGCCGTTTTTCAATCGGCTGACCTCGTCAACGGCGGCCGGGTAGAGATGGGCACTGTCGGCTATAAATATTTGATCCGGATAAATGATATTGGCGGCCTTGGCCTGTTCAATGAGCAAAGGACGATCGGCTGGATGGGCGATATCGATCAAGGCCTGTGCCCGTTCGCGCAGGGTGAAGCCCTTCAAGCGCGCAAATCCGTATTCCGTGACGACCACGTCCACCGACTCTCGCGATTTGAACTGGTTAGGGAGCTCCCTGATAGATATCAGGATGTTGGAGATGCCTTTTCTGTTACGGCTTGGTAGGGCGAAAATCGTCCGCCCGCCGGGGGAAATTTCCGCACCGCTCACAAGGTCGGCCACTTCGGCTGGTCCTGTCGCCACGGTGCCCTTGCCGATCTGCAATACTATACGGCCGTAAAGGTCGACCTTGCGGACGGCAACAACGGCGGTGAAATGTGCATTGCGGCCGATTTGACTCGGGTTGAACACCTTGTCGATCGCTTGGAACTCGACCAGAGGGTTCTGATCCAGCCAGGTGAAGAGCTCCGGCGTTCCGATGGCGTAGGAGACCAGGGATTTGCCCCGGTAAGTCCCCTTGGACCGGTTGGTAACGGCACTTGCTGTCACAAGGTCCATCAGGGCATCGGTAAAGACGGGGGAGTGTACTCCCAGGTGCTTTTTATCGACCAGGTGACGGCCCAGAGCTTCGAACAGCGGCCCGATGGAAAAGGCGATGCAGCTGCGGTCTTCTACCAGCTCGGCCACCCGACCGGCGAGTTGGTTGTAAACAGCATCTACCGGGGATCGATCGAAATAGATGGGGGCATCACGAGCCTCTACCAGGTGAGTGAACTCCGAGACGGACACGAAAGTGTCACCGAAGGTACGCGGAACCTGCCGGTTTATTTCGCCGATGACGAGCATGGCCTTTTCCATTGCCTGCCGGGCCGCATCCACTGCGAGCCCTAGACTGCAATTGCCGTTTTTGTCTGGTGGGGTGATCTGCACAAACGCGGCCTGAACCGGGATTTGACCGGATTCGATCAGGTCCGGGATCCAGGCGTAGCGGCTTGGAATCAAATCGACCCGGCCCTCCATAATGGCATCCTGGGAGACCCAGCCGGAAAAAAAAGTCTTGAGGCGGTACTGTTGCGATCGGAGTTTTCCCAAGGAAATGGCATCGCCGAAGCTGACCAACTGAATAAGTTCCAGGTCGTTGAGGTTGCCGGCGGTGCTGTTCATAAGGGCCCTGACCAGGGTGCGGGGCTCGGCCACGCCGGTTCCGATGAAGATGCTCATCCCGGGTTTGATTTTCCGGATCACCTCCTCCGGGCTGATAATTTTGGCCTTCCACTGATCGGCTGTCGATTCGTTCATTCTTGCCACCTTCAGCCACCGGTTTGAGGAAGAGCAGAAACTTTGCCGTTTGGGCTCTGAGCTCCTCTGGCCTGCGGTTAAAGGAAAGACCAACCGGCGGATCCTACCGAGCGGGATCGGCAGACATAAATTGTCCGCTTCCGGAAGCGATGGTTTGTTCGCTCAACGAGATTCCTGAGATCATGCGGTAGGTTTCCAGAAGGCGGCCCGCAAGAGTATTGGCCAGACCTTTATAGAGAACCATTCCGTTGACCGGATCTTTTACCAGAACCTGTTGAAACCGTTCCCGCTCAAACGACATTAATCTCGTCGGTTCGACACTTTCGGCCGATGCAGTATACCGTTCGCGTCCCACGAGACTCGACCATCCGAATGCTTCGCCGCCATGGCTGACAATGTAGACGACGTGGCCGGATTCGCCGATGCTGATCCGCACCCGGCCCTCTAAGAGCACATAGAAGTGGTCGGCGGCCTCTCCTTCCTTAAAAATGACCGTGCCCACTGGGTGAGATTCTCTTACGGCGGTTTTCATGATCTGATTGGCAAAGGTCATACTCGTTCCGAAGAAAAAGTTTGCTTGCTGTACATACATGTCGATACCTCCCCTCTGAATGCCACTCATTCTTTACAGCATTTGATGGGAACACTGAACACAAATAAAGACTGCGGTAGCCGGCGGTTGCATCCGACATGGGGTGCTGCTCATCGCGCTGGGTGGTTTTGTTTGAGTCGGTCTGCCGAGAAACAAACGCACAGGTTGTGCCGGTTGAAGTGAAAACGTAAAGTGTCCTCTGGATTCCTGAGAGAATGAAGTCAGCAGAGGCAGCTGCCCGGATCAGAAGAGAATAGTCGATGGAAGTGATGGCGTAAGAGCGGACGTTTTCAGCATGGTCTATTCAGTTGTGTCTCCCTGTGGCCGCCGCGTCGAATGTAAAAAGGTGTCACCGTTCATCCTTCGGCGGCAATGGCAACGGTATTGTTTAGTCCTTTTAAGGCATAACTTAATACAGACAGTCAAAACAATCAATGGATCAACCGTTCGGTCAGTCCGGAGAGTCGCCGCCGGGGGCGGTCATTTTGCAAGGCGATGTCGAGTGCCTTGCGGGTGCCGATCAAAACGACCAGCTGCTTGCCCCGGGTAATGGCGGTATAGATGAGATTGCGCTGGAGCATGACAAAATGTTGGGTCACAACCGGCATGATCACCGCCGGGTATTCGGCCCCTTGGGACTTGTGGACCGTTACAGCATAGGCTGGGCCGATTTCTTCGAGCTCGGTGAAATCGTACTCCACGACACGGCCGTCATAATCGACGGCCGCAATTTCTTTTTTTAGATCGATGTTGCGCAGAATGCCGCTATCCCCGTTGAAGACGTCTTTATGGTAGTTGTTCTTCAGGTGCATGACCTTGTCGCCCGGTTTGAAAGATCTTCCCCCGATCCGGAGTCCTTCCGGATGAAGATTCAGGCGTTCCTGCAGGACACGGTTGAGATTGATCGTGCCCACAATTCCCTTGTGCATGGGTGTGAGCACCTGGATATCGTTGATGGGATTGAGCGCAAAATGTTTCGGGACCGCGCGACGGCACAGGTCGACAATGCTTTCCAGGACGGCTTCCGGTCGTTCCTCTTCAAAAAAGTAGAAGTCCGTAGACTGACCGGAAAAATCAGAGGGTGCGATCACCGGTTGAGCACCGCGGCGGACACGATGGGCATTTAGAATGATGGCGCTCTCGCGGTCTTGGCGAAAGATTTCGTTCAGCTCGAAGGTCCGGATCACTTGTGAGCGGATCAGATCGGCTAGGACATTGCCTGCTCCGACGGATGGCAGTTGAAAGACATCCCCGACCAGAATCAGACGGGACGACACGTGAACGGCCTGAAGCAACTGGGCCATCAACAGAGTGTCGACCATGGACGCCTCGTCGATGATAACGACATCGGCCTGGAGGGGATTATCCGCGTTATGCTCGAATCCATCTTCGACGGGGTTGTATCCCAGGAGCCGGTGGATCGTGACCGCTTTTCGACCGGTGACCTGTGCGAGCCGCCGGGCAGCCCTTCCTGTGGGCGCCGCTAGAACGATCTGTTTCCCGAGAGATTTGAAGACGGCGGTGATCGAGCGGATCAGCGTGGTTTTGCCGGTGCCGGGGCCACCGGTGACGATGGCCACCCGGAAGGCGAAAATATTGGCGATAACAGCCGTCTGCTCTGAGGAGAGCGCGATGGCCAACCGCGCGAGAACGTGTGCGGCGATGCGGTCCCGGTCCATTTTCGGCGGACGGACCGGAAATGAGAGCAGGGCCTTGATGCGGGCGGTGATGGTGCTCTCGGCGCGGTGGAGTTCCGAGAGATAAACGGCCTGCTGCGGTGGATCGACCGGCCGGTCCTCTATGACCACCTCGTCTGCTGCCGCCAGATTGCGGCAGGCGGTGGCGATCGGATCCTCGTCGATTTTGAAGACAAGTCGGCAACGTTCCGCAAGGTCGGTTGCCGGAACGAAGGTGTTGCCGTCATCGAGACTTTCGCCCAGCAGGTGCAGGATGCAGGCCTGAACGCGGCGGGGGTCGTCGAAGGGCACTCCGGAATGCTGCATTACGGCGTCTGCAATGGTGAAGCCGATGCGCGGAAAGTCGTGGGCCAGGCGCAAAGGCTCGTTTTGAAGGACCGGAATTGATTCGGCCCCGTAGGCTGCAAAGATTCGGCCGGCATAGAGTGTATTGACACTGTTTTCCTGCAGGAACCGGACCAGACTTCGCAGGGCATGCTCGGTCCTCCAAGCCTCGGAGATTCGCTGCGCGGTTTGGCTGCCGATACCTTTAACCTCACTCAGGCGGGCAGGCGCGTTTTCGATTACCGCAAGGGTTTCCCCCTGGAAATGATTGACCAGACGAGCGATGGTGCGGGCACCGACGCCCCTGACAAATCCGGAAGCCAGGTACTGACGGATGCCCTCGGTGGTTGCCGGCAGCACCATTTCCGCGGTGATGATGCGAAGCTGTTGACCGAAACGGGCGTGGGTTTCCCAGGTGCCGGTGATGCGCAGCGCGGACCCTGGATGGGGGTGGGGCAGGAGGCCGAGCACGGTGACCAGGTTATCGGTGCCGGTGACCTGAAACCGCGCGATCGTGAACTGGTTTTCCCGGTTGTAAAAGGAAACTTTTTCGATGTGCCCCTCAAGGGTGACCGCTTGAGAGGCGCTGTGACAGGTCATGGAATCGTCCAAAATTTAGAAACGCCTATGGGTCGTATATACCGGGAACGGTGTCAGTGAATCCGGTTCAGAATCCAATCCGCCGCATCGCGGAGATCTTCGGCCACATATGCGACCGGGATGCCCCTGCGTTCGAGAGCCGCGGCGGCGCTGAGGCCGTTGCCGGTCTTGACCAGCAGCGCCTGTCTGCAACCGGCATTGTGGGCGCATTCGATATCCTTGGCGCTGTCGCCGATCATGATAGTTTGGGATGGGTCGATGCCATGTTGGCTGCACGCTTGCCGGAGCAGACCCGGCAGCGGTTTACGGCAGGCGCACTCTTCTTCCGGTCGGTGCGGGCAGAAAAAGATGTCCGTGATGCACCCGCCCGCCGCTGCGACGTCGGCCTGCAGCCTCCGGTGCATGTCCAGCAGGGTTTCCAGGCTCAGCATGCCACGGTTGACCGCCGATTGGTTGGAGAGGATGATAAGGGTGAATCCGGCGGCCGTCAGGCGCCGCAGGGCCACTAGACTCCCTGGTAGAAAATCGAATTCTGCCCAGCTCTTGATGTAAGCCGGGGAGTCACGGTTGATGACCCCGTCGCGGTCGAGGAAAACGACCTTAGCATTTGCATTTGGGGGTTTCAATGGCTGAACGTTTCTCTACCACATTGGTTGCGGCTTAATCGGATGCGCCGGCTTTCCTACCCCATGTCCTGCGATGTCTCCCGAGATCCTTCAAACGGGTTTAGGGACTATTCAGCCACCACGAACGCGGGGTATCCGTCCCGGAGCAGAATTTCTTCGCCTTTGCGGGCTTCCTCCAGGCTGGCGAAATCGCCGACACGAACGCGATAATACAGACCGTCACCGGCATCGAAGGTGCTGATGTGGGCGTTCTTGTAGGCATTTCCCAATTTTAGCTTGAGCCTTTCGGCGTTGCCACGGTCGCGGAAGGCGCCGACTTGGAAGGTGAACTTTCCCGAATTGTAGTCAACGGGCGCGTAGGTTCGTTTCGCCGTCACCGATTCATTGGCATCGGTGACGGCTCCGAGTGCGATGAGTTCGACCCGGGCCGTCCCGGGACCCACAAGACCGATTTGCCGGGCAGCCCCGTAGGACAGGTCTATGACCCGGTTGCGGACGAAGGGGCCGCGATCGTTGATACGGACTCGTATATCTCGGCCGTTGTCAAGGTTGCGTACTTTGACTACGGTATTGAACGGCAGGGTCTTGTGGGCGGCCGATATTCCGTGCATGTTGTATGTTTCGCCGTTGGCGGTTTTGCGGCCATGAAAAGGGTTCCCATACCATGAGGCCAAGCCGGACTGGCGGAAACCGTCGGCGTCGGCGCGCGGGTAATACCACATCCCATCGATCTGATACGGCTTGGACTGTTTGGGCTTCGGCGCCGTGGTGCCGGTCCGCGGGCGCGGTGCGACGCTCGTGCAGCTGGAGAAAAAGAACAGGATGGCGACAAGACACAGTCCGGCGCCAAAAAGGCGGTTGATGGTTCTTCGTTGTGAAAAGTCGCTTTGATGCATGCGCCGGTATCGAATCAAATCGGTGTTCGCAGACCAAAGGGGCAATGCATGAGGCAATCGACACCCGAATCAAACTACTTAGTATTTAAATACCCGTATTTCTGAAATTTATCAACCTTCTTCAATCGGTATTGTGTGGGTTGTGTCCCGCATCAGCTTTACCAAGCGAATTTGCAGAAAGCCATTATTGTAGGAAGATGAAATCACCTCGGTATCGATGGGGACCGGCAGGTAGAGTATCCGATCGAAGCGTCCGTATTGAATTTCGGCCAGCCTATAGGTGGCCTTTTCAGTCCGCGGCATCGGATTGCGGCGGCCCTGGATATGGATGGCCCGACTGTTGATCTCGACATCGAGGTTGTCTTTTTCCACCCCTGCCACCTCGGCCAGAACAATGATCTCTTCAGGTGTTTCATAGATGTCCATTTGAGGCGTCCAGTTGCACTCCGAGGAGGCGAACATCGGCTTCACAGGCCGAAACATATCCTCGAAACTTCGTTCTATCTGGGACGCAATTTGGTCAAAATCGTTTCCGAATCGGATTTTGATGTAGTCCACTTTTCCTGAACTCCTTTTCAATGGTGCCGTGGATCCCAAAGGGTCTTCTATGCTCAATTTTAAAACCTAACACTCAAACACGGGTTTGTAAAGAGACCGCTGTAACGCACTCCGACTGTGCCCCGATCCTGGCGGAAACCTGAAAGGCCGCGATATACGTGTGCCCGCGGATGCGTGCGCGCTGGCCGGCATCGCTTGACAGGCGAACTGGCGTGATTAGTGTTTTTAAAAACATCAATCTTATTAAAAGGGGGATAAATCAATGGCTCTTGTCAAATGGGATCCTTTCAGAGAGGTGACCACATTGCAGGAACGCATCAACAGACTCTTCGAAGATGCCTTCCCGAGGGCAAGGGAGCGGGAAGACGACCTGAGTCTGGGCGTCTGGCGTCCAGCCGTGGATATCTACGAAGGTGAGACTGCCGTGGTCCTGAAGGCCGAATTGCCGGGAATCAAAAAAGAGGATGTATCGGTCGAGGTCAAAGACAACGTATTGACCATCAAGGGCGAGCGCAAAGCCGAATCCGAGATCAAGGAAGAAAAGTATTACCGCAGAGAAAGGACTTATGGATCTTTCAGCCGGTCCTTCAATCTGCAGTATACGGTAAACCCCGACAAGATAAAGGCCCGGTTCAAAGATGGCGTCCTTGAAATCGAGGTGCCGAAACCGGAAGAAGAAAAACCCAAACAGATCAATGTGAACGTCGACTGATTGCTCTGCACGGATGTCATTCCATAATTTTCCCTGCCTTTGCGAGAGCCCCAATTTGGGATTTGCTTCATCCTTTCATTTCATTTTTCAGTTACAGTTTGCGATTTAACCGGAAATGACGTAGATAAAGGGACTCAGCGGTTCGATGACCGGTTTTTAGTACGAAAATAAGGTGGGCGCCTCCGCCCGGATAACCGGTTTCGAAAGACGGCTGAAACTCGCCGTTAACGGGCTCTAAGCCCGGACCAGTTCCGTCTTCAAATAAGGTTTTCGGAGTTTGTCCCCAATGGTGTGCCTTTCACGCGGTA
>JBDNAO010000458.1:0-6741 GCA_039768375.1 Desulfobacterales bacterium
TCGAAAATGCTGCAGGAAGCCATCACCTCCTTGCCGAAAAAATACCGGGTAGTGGTGATCCTGCGGGACGTAGAGAGATTTTCCACGGCCGAAACGGCTCAAATACTCAACATCGGGGAGTCCAACGTAAAGGTCAGACTCCACCGGGCGCGGCTTTACCTGAGGGACAGATTAAAAGGATACTTTGAACATGGTGTCTGACGAACACGACCCGAAGCACTGTGTGGCGATGTTTGAGAAGTTGTCCGAGTACATCGACGGCGAACTGGACGAACTGACCCGCAGGCAACTCGAAACGCATATCGATGGGTGTGTATCCTGCAAATATTGCCTGGCGACACTCAAGAAAACCATCAAGCTTTGCAAGCAATTGGCCGACGACCCCGTACCGGAGGCTTTTCACTTGAAACTCAAAGAGATGCTCCTCCAAAATATGTCCGATAGCGGTCCAAGAGCGCAGAAAAGATAAGGCGCATTCCCAACGGACCCCCGCTACCTTTGTCTATAAATTTTTCTGAATGATGCGGATGAACGCGATCGAAAACTGCACCTATTGGTTTAATCGATCTGCTTGATATCACCTTTGAACTCGATAAATAGATTTTCATTGCGGCCGTCAATTTCCGGCGCGTTGTCCTTCCAGTTGTAAATTCGACAGGCATCGGTTTGATCCGATGGTATGGTGCAGCCGATAAACGGCACAAGAGGGTCGCCGGCGGTCGATTTGTAGTTCAGCATCAGCGCTCTGGATTGAGGAAAATTTTCAAACTCCAGCAGACGCACAAAAAAAATCTTGCAATCGCCCTCGAAAAATTCGCTTTTTTGGCGAAATTCGACGATCCTTTGGCGGAACTTGTTTACGGCGGATTGAGTATCCGGGGCGTCGATGATCAGGTTGAATTCGCCGTGTCTTCGATCTCGTTCTTCAATTTCCTCTTGGTTGGTCAGGTGGAAGAATTCGCCGATGAAAATCATCAAATATCCTTTCTTACCGCTTAACGTTGAAAAAAACCTGAACTGATTGGTTCGGGGTTCAAGGGTTCAAAGGTTCAAGGAAGGGCTTATATCCCTCAACCCTGAACCGGGAACGTTGAACCTGGAACCTTTTTATATTGCCTATTAATCACATTCGTGCTGCCTTGATCAAGTTTTTCGGTAAAATTCCGCTTTTTTCGGCTCTGAAATACGGGTGTCGGTTTGGTGTCGATTTGACCGCTATCAGCTGAAAGCGTCTTACGTCGGCAACAGGTCATCAACCCCGTTTCCGTCCATAAATAGCCCTTTCCCGCAATTTCGGCCTCAATCACGCTAAAGACGTGACAGGTCTACGGAATCGCTTGTGCGGCGTGGGTAGCCTCCGCGCCCTTGAATTCCTTGAACTTGTAGAAAATTGCACATTTCTGGATCGGAAACTTGCCAGTGCCCTTAATGAAACCGTGGATGGGCACTAGCCCCGCTACGCAGAATACGGTTCCCTGATCCAGGAGCTTTCGTCCCATTGTTTACGGTATTTTTGCTGCATAACAAAGGCCAGCCAGATTTTTTCCATGGAGCGAAACAGTTTTCCAGGAGTTTCGCTGCTGCTCCTATATGGCTGCCGCGTCCAGTCAAAAAAATCCTGCACAATGCTCTCGTAGCGGCGTCCCGGAGTCTGCGCCATCTCGATCAGCTGATTCTGCCGGGGAAGCCAGGTGAATTTCGACAGATGGATGACGCTGTCTTTGACACAGATGCTGAATCCTTTTTTGAATCGCACCGGCGCGGGGTCTCTGGAAATCCAGCACCGAATCTGATCCTCAGCATCGACGTAAAAGTCGCCGTAAGACGGCTGCCAACGACACTGGATTTCTTCGGCGGTCGCACACATTCGGATGTAGTCCTCGCTTTTATCCATTAGTTTCCGTCCGTAAATGGCCCTTTTCCGCAATTTCGGCGTCAATCACGCTAAAGACGTGACAGGTCTGCGAAATCGCTTGTGCGGCCTACACGAGTGCGTCTCCGCGCAATTCCTTGATTTCCTTGGACTTGCAGAAAATTGCTCATTTCTGGATCGGAAACTGACCAGTGCCCTTAAAGAAGCCGTGGATGGACACTATTTACCGGAATCGCGGCGGGATTGCCTGAACTTTATCGGACCGTCGCCTGTGTTGCGTATTGTGTCCTTGTGACAACCTGTCGACAGTTTGTTTCCCGGGTGAAAAAAAGCAGTATAAATGCCACCACCATCCACCCGAACATGAGGCTGAAACCGATACGGAAAGCGTCCAGGTCATAGATCCGAGCGCCGTTTAGGGTCTGCCCGCTCCATCTTCGATCGAGCACCCAACCCACCGCCGGCTGCAGCAGAGTCGGCCCCATGATAACACCCATGTTGATCAGGCCGGAAACCGTTCCGGTCAAATCCGGCGGCACCGACTCTTTGACATAAGCGAAGCTGATGATCATGCAGCCCGAGGCGAAACCGGTGACAAGGATCACTAGAATGAGCCAGTGCAGTGGCAGGGGGGCAACGAACAGAACCAGGCCCCACCCGACTGTCGCCACGGCGCAACCCACGATGTAGGGTAATTTTCTGCGTCCGAGCCGGTCTGAAATCGCTCCGAAAAAAGGGCTGCCGACCGCCCAGGCCACCAGAAGCAGCGATGATAACCCCGCCGCGCCGGTGTCGGTGAGATTGTGGTGAGTGATGAGAAAAGGCACGCCCCAGAGCCCCGAAAATGTCAGTGCACAACCGACGATACCACCCGGTATGACGAAAAGCAGCCAAGTGTTTGGATAACGCAGGACTTCAACGACACCGGATATGATGTCAACCACCGTACGGTTGGATTGCGGGGCATGCGCGGGTGCATAACTTAGATAGCCTCTTTCACTCGGATCGTCCCGAACTATCCACCAGATGCCGGCACAAACCAGAAAAGCCAGCACAGATGAGTAGAGCATGACCGGCCGCCAACCGACGCTTTGGATCGCCATTCGAAGCGGCACACCGGCGGCCACCGCACCGATGATGCCGCAGAAAAGTGCGACGCCCGTTACAAAGGCAAAATGGCGTGGAGCAAACCATTGATTGGCCAGCTTCAGCATCCCCACCCAGGCCACGGCGACCGAGCCGCCGATCAGCAAGCGCCCGATTCCGGCCCAAAATGCGGTCGAAGCCGTGGCGAAGATCAGGCTGCCGACGCCGGCTACGCAGGCACCGGTAGTAAGCAGGCGATGAGCACCCCAGGTGTCGACCAGGATGCCGGTGGGGATCTGCATGGCGACGTAACTGTAAAAATAGAAAGCCGAGAGGTGGCCCAAGGCGGCGGCGCCGATGCCAAAATTGTTCATCAGCTCGGTGGTCATAACCGCCGGTGCCACGCGTTGGTAAAATCCGAACAGATACAGGAGGGCGGCCAGCCCCCAGACCGACCACGAAACAGAGGCCGGTGGTGGAGAATTTTGGCGAACGAGATTATCCGGAGTTTTCAATGTTTAGAACCTGATATCTTGCCGATCCGAAATTGGCATCTTTCGGCCCAAACCGGATCTATTGTTGATGGTCTCGTAAAAGGTCAGCATTCAGACGGCTTTGAAAAAATTTCAAGATCGAGGCGCGCAAATTCCTCGGAATGAGGCGACCTTATCGGTCGCCGCAATGAGGATGAATGCAGCGCAACACTGATATTGGGCTTTTTACGAAGTTGCCATTGTTTTTTGCCATCCGTTTTCGCTTGGGACCTACCGCGAGCGAAAACGTTTCATTAAACGGATGAGGCCGTAAATCGCTATTCCCCACAGGAGACTGTTGACGGCAAACGGGACGTAAATCCAGTCACCCGGGAACCAGTTGCGCGAATAGAGGGATAAGGTGATGACGGGAAAATAAAGCAACCGGGTGACCCCCACCAAAATGTTGCCGAGAAAACCGGCAGCGCGGCTGTTGCCGGCGGCGAACATGCCCATCTGCATGGTGAGGGCGACGATGATTTTCGCCACTACAAAATGGATTGCGGCGATGCCGACAACGATGGGCACCTTTCGAATCATGTCATCTCTTTATTTTTGTTATTTTCGCAACAACCACAGGATAACCGAAACGATGACGCTGACCAGGATCATCGTTGTGATCGGGATGTAGACCTTTAGGCCGGGTTTGTCGATAATAATGTCACCCGGCAGCCGACCGATCGGCAACTTTGCGACCCAGGGCCACAGGATGCCGATCACGAGCATAAGAATGCCAAGTATAATCAAAATTTTTTGCACCGCAGGCAACCCTTTTTTTCCATCATCGCCGCGTCGGAAATTGACCAGGACGGCTTTACACGAAAATAGAATTTGGCTCGTCCAGGTGTTGCGTACTTTCGTTTCCAACAACACATGATCCATTGCACCGCCGGCTTTTGCTCCGGTTTCATACGGCGCAGAACTCGGCGTCAAGCGGACCTAACCCCATCGCAGGCCCGGTTTTGAAAAAATGGTCGCTGCCGCTTGAAAACCTCGGAAGCGTTCATCTTATGCGTGCGATGGCGATGGGGCAAGGTCCGCTAACCGCTTCAAACAGCTGCGCCTGCTTCAACCGAAGCAACAGCCGGCTCCCATCGGCAGAATTACAGGATGCTAAACCACAAGAATTTATAATTTTCATGCACCGAAGTGGCTCTTTAGGGCCTTGAAAGTTTAAAAAATGGAATCAACTAAAGGTGGTGCCGTAACGATTCAAAAAGACTTTTTCATCCTGGAGCGACTCTCGCTTGTGTGGCGCTTTTTGTTCAGCCGGGTAACCGACGGCGACCATCGCCTCGACTGCCAGATGCTTCGGAAGGCTCAGCGTTTCAGCGATGTAGGCTTCGGCGGTTGTGGTTTCGCTGTGCATCCGCTTGCGGACCTGGATCCAGCAACTTCCCAAACCCAGGGATTCGGCCGCCAGCTGGATGAAGATGGTGGCAATCGAGGCATCCTCCACCCAGACGTCTGATTTGGCCGGGTCGGCGCAGACCACGATACCCAGGGCCGCGTTTGACAGAAAGGCAGAACCATGCGGTTTGGCCCGGCTCAGCTGTGACAGCACGGCGCGGTCGGTGACGAAAACAAATTCCCAGTGGTTTATACCCCGGGAGGAAGGGGCCCGCAAGGCCGCCTCCTTCAGCCGTTCGATTTTGGCGGCTTCGATCGCGTCGTTCGTGAATTGCCGAATGCTTCTTCTTTTTTTAATTAGTTCGAAAAACATCTGATAAATTCCTCCACAGGCAAATATTGTTCTTGACATTATGTGACGTAATTCCTAACAATTACCGAGAACTTTTTAAAGGAGATCGATTTTTTTTCGTTATCCTCAATATCCAAAACAGGAGATTGAAAATGGCAGAGGCTGACCGCAGGTCCAGCATCCGTGTACCGGGAAAATATGAGATCAACTTCATTAACGAAGGCGACTACTTGATATCATTCAGCAAAGACATCTCTGTCGATGGCATGTTCATCCAGACCGACAGTGCACCGGCGGTCGGGGAACTCACAATATTGACCTTTTCCATCGGTAATGTCGAAAAAGTATCGGTCAACGCAAAAGTCGTCTGGGTCAATGATTCCGAGTCGAGTGGTGACCCGGGCATGGGCGTGCGTTTCGTCAAGCCGCCCAAAAAACTCAAAGAAACCATTCTGGCGCTCGTCAAAAAAGTAGCGGTGCTCGAGCCGAGCAAAACCAAGTCAAAATAATATTTGCGCGATTGGTAATCGGCGGCACCCTTTCCTCTCGCTGCGTCAACCACGGAAAGGATCGCGGTTTCCAGCATCACTATTTCTTGCCTACCACTCCTGGCCACCGGAAAACGGTGCACCGCCCCGAACTCAGTTTACCTGCACCTTAAAAATTTACTTTTCCATCTTTATGCCGACGGCGGCGAGCTCCTGTTCCACGGCGTTTTCCCAACCGCGATTGGCTTTAGGATTAGCCGGACTGGGGTGGGTGATGCGGCCGACCACAAGTCCCATCCCTTCCAGGGTTTCCTGAACACGATCGCGGGCGAAATTTCCGACACCGATGACATAACGCGGTTTCAGGAAAGCGATCATCCGGCGCAAGGCCCGGTCGCAAACGTTCAGCAGCGGTTTTTTTTCGGCGGCTTTGAGACTGTCGGGTGTGCGGTTGCGTCCGCTGGCTTCTAGGAAGAGCAGCGGACAATAGTTGGCAACAAAAAAACGCCTGAAAAAGATCTCCGGTGACCCGCAGGTTGCCCTGGCCCAGCCCCACAAGCGCCTGCCGCTCACCTCACTTTTTTCACAGGAAAAACCCTTTACCGGTTTCTTGGGATGCATGATTTCCGGAGCGCCGACTTCCGTCTCGATATCGAGCCAGTTTTTCACGGCATGAACTTCCCCGAACGGAACGCCGGTTTGGGCCATTCCCCACGGACCGGGATTCATTCCCACAAACACCACTTCTTTCGGCGGCGCGGCATAGCGTTGCAGATAGGCATCGTAAGCCTTGCGGGCATAAACCAGAGGATTGTAGACGTGGGTCACCGGCCAACCGAAATGCAGCGTCTGGAGTTCGGCAATCAGGTCATCGGTGATGGCGGAGAGTTCCATAGCAAGGTAGTCCTTTGATCTTCAAAGCCAAATTATTCTAATTAGTTACGATAAATCATGAATGCGGCAAATGTATTTGTCCTGATTGGGCAGTTTCCATCTCATCCTATACCATTCTATTAATCGGTCTGGAAAGGTCTCAATTTGTGAATGTTGCCCATTAGA
>JBDNAO010000459.1:0-3251 GCA_039768375.1 Desulfobacterales bacterium
ACCCAATCGGACCCTTCCCATTTTGAGGTCGCCATCCCCGCCGGTTGGCAGAAACACACGACCAAAAAATTTTTTCTGATCTACAAAAAAGACCCTCTCCGGCAGTACATTCTTGCCCAGGAACGCCCGCTCGAGCAACCCTTCAAGTTCAGCAAAAAAAGTTTGACGGCCGGTATGCAGTCCCAGGAAGTCGCGACAGTCGTCATCGACGAACTGAGATCCGACAAACAACTCCTCAATCTCGTCGTGATCGAGAACGCACCGGCAACGATAAAGGGGAATGACGGGTGCCGGATTTTGTTCACATACGGATTGGGAGACGGCTCGAATTACAAGACCCTCTACTATGGTTTCATCAGGGGCGACTCCTATGTAAGTTTGCGGCTCAACGTGGCCGCCGACAAGGATTTCGACCGGGATTTGCAGGCATTTAACGAAGTGGTCGACAGCATCCGGTTTCTGGTAGCCGGCCCCGTGTGATACGTTGGCATCGTCGCCTCCTCACGGCACCACCCGATTGACCCTGGTGCGCCACGGCCGGGTTCACAATCCAGAAAAAATATTTTATGGCCGACTGCCCGGCTTCGCATTGAGCGGCGAAGGTCTGCGCGAAGCCCGCTGCGCGGCCCAAACCCTGAGCCGCGAACCGCTGGCGGCCGTGTACACCAGCCCGCTGCTGCGCGCACGACAGACGGCCAGCGCCATTCAGGCCTGTCACCAGCACCTCAGAATTCGGACGTCGACGCTGCTCAGCGAGGTTTATTCGCCTTACGAGGGCCAACCGACGAATGTGGTGGACGCTCTCGGCGGAGATGTTTATTCCGGTACGACTCCGCCGTACGAGCAGCCGCAGGACATCATCCGACGGGTTCAAAAATTCGTTCGCCGGATCCGTAAACATTTCGCCGGACGGCAGGTGGTGGCCGTGACCCACGGCGATGTCATCACCTTCATGCTGCTGTGGGCCAATGATTTGCCGGCGAAGCCGAAATACAAGCGCAACCTTTCCGTAGCCGGCCTTTCAGACCGTTACCCGGCCACGGCCTCCATGTCGACGCTCGTCTATCGAACTTCTTCGATCGATGAACGACCGCTGATTTTCTACAAAAGATCCGACTGTTCACCGTGACCGCAGAATAATGTGTACTTCAGGTCCCGACCGATACCGTGGCAATGGTCTCTCGGTCCCATGATCGAAAAAGTCCCGGCTCATCCCGAATTATCCGACCAAGCCGGGGGCGCATAACCTAAAGGTACGTGTTCAGGCCCTTCAGGGTACGCCCGTTTTCATCGACGGAGGGGCATGCGATTCTTCCGGTCGAGCCACCGCGGCGGGTAGCGGCCAATCGGTCTATGTAAGCCTGATCGATGTCGGCGGTCACGTAGCGGCCGTCGAAAACAGAGCAGTCGAAGTCCGTCAGCGCGGGGTTTCCGGCCGAGATGCTGTCCTTCAAATCCTCGAGGTCCTGATAGACAAGCCAGTCGGCACCGATCTTCCGCTCGACTTCCGATTCGCTGCGCCTGTAGGCGATCAGTTCTGCGGTGGACGGCATGTCAATGCCGTAGACATTGGGATGGCGCACCGGTGGCGCGGCCGAAGCAAAATAGACTTTCCTGGCCCCGGCGTCGCGCGCCATCTGAATGATCTGTCGGCTGGTCGTACCCCGCACGATGGAATCGTCCACAAGCAAAACGGCTTTGCCGTCAAATTCCGATCGGATGGGATTCAATTTGCGCTTCACTGAAAGCGACCGCTGACACTGATCCGACATGATGAAGGTACGGCCGATATAACGGTTCTTGACAAACCCTTCGCAAAACCTGACTCCGATGCGGGTCGCCAGTCTCAGGGCGGAGGGCAGACTGGTATCCGGCACCGGAATCACTGCGTCGATGTCGTGGTCGGGTCTTTCCCGAAGGATTTTATCGGCCAACTTCGAGCCCATGCGCAGCCGTGACTGGTAGACGGAAACCCCTTCAAAAACCGAATCGGGTCGCGCAAAGTAGACGTACTCGAAAATACAGGGAACCCTGCGGGGACTGTCGGCGCATTGACAGGCGTGGAGACGCCGCTCCCGGTCGATTGTAACGGCTTCGCCGGGGCCGACATCCCGCATCAGCGCAAAACCGAGCACCTCCAGCGCGGCGCTCTCCGAAGCGATCATATAGTCCGTTCCCTGTGCCGTGTCACGTTTTCCCAGCACAAGCGGTCGGATTCCGTTGGGATCGCGGAAGCCTACGACGCCGTATCCGTTGATCAGAATGGCCACGGCATAGCCGCCGCGGCAGCGGTGATGGACACCGCGCACCGCCGTAAAGATGTCGTCGGCCGTAAGTGTCAGTCGGCCCAATTTCTGAAGTTCATGCGCAAACACATTGAGCAGCACTTCCGTATCGGAGCCGGTGTTCATATGGCGTAGATCGTCTTTGAGCAAACGGCGGCCGAGTTCGGCGGCGTTCGTCAGGTTGCCGTTATGCGCCAAAGCGATGCCGTAGGGAGAGTTGACGTAAAAGGGCTGAGCTTCGGCCGAGGAATGGCTCCCGGCAGTGGGATAGCGAACATGCCCGATGCCCATCGTTCCTGTAAGGCGCTTCAGGTGGTTTGCCCGAAAGACATCGCGTACCAGGCCGGTTGACTTGCGCATGAAAAAATGGCCGTCGCGCGCCGTGACGACGCCGGCCGCATCCTGCCCGCGGTGCTGCAGCACCGTCAGGGCGTCAAACAGCGCCTGGTTCACGGACGTTTTGGAAACAATGCCGACAACACCACACATGATGATTCCTTTCAGTAAGAAGGACAAGACTCAACTTGTCTTTTTGGGGCGTTTCGCCAGGCAGGCTCTGCGGCCCGAGTTTGTATTCGCATAAAAGGCAACCGGCCGAACATCTTCAAGCCGGTCAGCAGATGTTTGACACTGCCGTGTGCCTTGCCTATACTTTTGTCATCCGTGTGATCTGCCCGGCAGGCGCTTTTAACCCGGGCAAAAAAAACAACTGATAACAACGGCATTCTTTAACATCTCGAACAGGATCCCGCTTATGAAACCCCGCAGATCAATTCTATCGGTACCCGGGCACGTCGAAAAAATGCACCGGAAAGCGCACCTGAGCCGGGCGGATGTCATCATGCTCGACCTGGAAGACAGTGTGCCACCCGAGGCCAAGGATAATGCCCGCACCGCGGTCGTCAATGCCCTGCGCACAATCGACTGGAAGGAAAGAGTCGTCACGGCCCGCATCAATGCTCTGGA
>JBDNAO010000075.1:0-3295 GCA_039768375.1 Desulfobacterales bacterium
AGCGGTATTTGAGGAATTCGATGTCCCGGCTTGCGCTTGTGCTGTCAGGCGGGCCCATAGCCTCGATGACTTCTGTCTTCGACATCCCGAGACGCAGTTTGTTCATGTTTTTCGACGAACCCGCACATCCGAAAAACAAAACCAGTCCTACCAACAAAACCATGATGCGATTGACCATCGTGCCCTCCAATTTTCGGCCGGGTTAAGCCGGACGTGTCAAAAGAAAACCGATTTCGGCTTACTGCCCTCTATTTATACCTCTGTTTCCATAATTTGACAAGATTTTCCCATCGTCCGGTTTGACCTTTTTGCAGTTCCTTTATTACCTATAAACTCCGTTTTTTCGCCTGATTTTGCCTTTGCTCATACCGGTTTTCAATATCCTGATTTTTGCAGCGCCGCTGCATACGCCTTGCGGGCTTCCGCTTCCAGCAGATGACCCCGGTCAGCATAGCGGGGTGAAAAATGAAAGGGTGTAAACTGTTTCACCCGCGCCTGGCCGGCGAGCGTGCCGGCCTGGCGCGCGGTGAGGTGATTTTTTAGACGTGCGATGTCACGGTGTTCGTCCATAAATGCCGTCTCGATGAAAAGATGGTCCGCATGGTCTGCGTGGGCCAGAATGAGGTCGGCGTTTTTATCGGAATATCCCGCGTCCACCACATAACTCACCTTTTGACCGGGTGTGATGATGGCGATTCTGGCCGTCAAATCCGCTAGCGGAAATGTTTTTGGCTTGCTGTTGCCCGCGGTCTCGGCCGTTATTTCAGTTTCGGGAGATTTACCGTTGTAAAGCGCCATTTTCATGGATTGAAGCCATGGACCCGGTTGCAGTTCCAAGGCGGCCAACGCGTCCGGCCGGATATTGACATGGAAGCTTTCCTGTAGCGTGAAGGCGAGGCAGGGGATACCGTGGTCGAGTTGAACAGCGCTGATGGTCAAACCGGTTTCCCGATGAAGGGTCCCGTCGAATACGGCCGTTTCCGCTTCCTCTCGGGGCTCGAACCGGTTTCGGCAAAGATACCGGCGGCGGAGAACAGTGTCGTCATGGATTTCGGCTGCTTCCAGGACCAGGCAGCCGGAATAATTGTCCACCAGGTTCCAGGTGTAGCCGGCCAGTTTGCCCTCTACGTTTTTCAGAAAGTCCCGGGGTCCGAAGACGTAGAGTGTTTTGTCGCGACCCATCAAGAGACGCAGCAGCCTGTCAAAACCGGCAAAGTGGTCCATGTGGGTGTGGGACACGAAAACGTGGCTTAGCTTCAGGATATCCCGTGAGGAGAGCGCGGAGATGTCACCCAAATCGAAAAGAATGGCACGGTTCTGAAAAAGGAACGGAATGAAGAGCCCCGGGTCGTCGAAAGGGCCGTTGACCAACCGGGGACTGAATGTCGGACGCATTTCAGGGGAGATATTTTTTAACCTGAAGGTTGATGCACAGGTAGATTTCTTCGTCGGAACCGTAGATATCGACCACATCCTTGTGGTTGATCAGATTTTCCAGAACGAAAGCCGTGACATAAAGGCTGACGACGTGAGGATTCGGCACGATGTTGCGAATAGGTGCGGTGGCAAAATCGATGTCGAAATCTTCCTCCCGGCTCAGCTTTTCGAGGCACAACGAGATCTGCTCTTCCAACGAGTTTTTACTCTTGGTTTCAACCAGTTTTTCCTCCACCAGTTTCATCGAAATGGCATTGGAAAGAGGCTCCAGGCAATCTTTGATACCCTGCAGGGCCAAGCGGCGGGCGTGTTCTTTAGAGGATTCGATTTTAGAAAGTATGGACGACTCCCTGGTGCTCGGCCGGAAAACTTTCGACATGTTGCCACCTTTTGTGGATGACGGCCCCTCTCCAACAGGGAGCCTGGTTAAATTTTTGCCATATTAATGACAGCGGCCTTGAAATGCAAGTAAAATGTGCATCGCCGGCACCATGTGTTGATTTGTTCTTGGGGCGCCTGACGGGTTGGGAACGCGTTTTCAGGTACGTCTTAAGTTTTGACGTGGACGGCCGATATTACATTTGGTTCGATGACGCCTGAGAGGGAGTGGTATTTGATCGCTCAGGCGTCAAATTGCCACTGATCAGCGGCCGGACCCGATGCGTTGCTTAATCATGAAGCCTGCCCTTAATGGTAAGGGCGCATTCAAAAAAATGTCACATTTTGGACGCCGTTGCATTCGGTCCGGTTGCCGCTGTGAAAACCCGGAATACCCTCATATATCCGTGTTCTCACCCCTTGCCGCTCGGGCGCTTCAGCGCCCAGATGTGAGATCTTATTTTTTCGTAGACCCTGGGTCTGCCAACCCCAGTCGAACGGGTTCGAAGAACGCAAGCACTGGCTGAAAACAGGTGGTCAACATGAAAACGGCTCAAGCCCGCCAAACCGGAATCGCGGGACAAAACCAGGATACAGCCGTACCGACCGCGGAACGGTATGGGAAGATCGTCACCACTCTGATCAAAGAAGGCATCGTCAACGGGAAGCAGTTCGAATATGCCGAACGGGTGCGGTTGAAGCTCGATGGGCATCGAACTATGCTCCAGGTTCTCAAAGACCTCAAATATGTCGATGACAATCAGATCCGGGACGTTATTCGCAAGAACCGGGCTTCGATGAAACTCGGAAGCCTCCTGTTGGAACTCGGGATTGTCTCCGAGGCGGACCTGCGACGGGCGTATGAAATTCATAAAAGCAGCCAACCGCCCAAAAAGATCGGACAGATTCTGATCGCACAGAATTTTGTCGGTGAACGCCAGCTGCTCGATGTTCTATCCCTTCAACTGGGGCTGCCAGTGGTCGATCCCGAGTTTATGGAGATCGATCGCGAGCTTTTTTCCAAGATCCCGGCAGCCTGGTACAATTCACACAAGTTGATTCCGATCCGCACCGATGAAGACGGCAAGGTGGTGGTGGCTTTTGCCGATCCGCTGGACCGCTTCGATGTGGAAGCGGCCCAACAGATTTTCGGTACCCACACCGCACCGGCCATCGCCCTCGAGAATTCCATCCAGGAAGCGGTCCGGCGGATGCAGCGGATGAAAAATCTCGACGTCATGGCGGAAGTCGGTGAGAATTCGGCATCCGGTATCGTCAATTCGCTTATCATGGCCGCGATCAAGGAAAGGGCGAGCGACATCCACATAGAACCAACCAAAGATCGACTCCGCGTGCGCTTCAGGCAGGATGGGGTGCTGCACTTTTACAAGGATTTTCCCTTCGATCTGATACCGGTGCTCACCAGCCGCATCAAAATCATGTGCAATGTCGATATCACCGAGAAGCGACGGCACCAGGG
>JBDNAO010000076.1:0-15529 GCA_039768375.1 Desulfobacterales bacterium
GCCGCCCGTGATCCGACTGAACAGGTCTGAAGCCCGCTTCAATAACGGTCCCTGGCTTTTGTCCCGGAAGCGTTCTATGGCCAGGCTCAGCACCCTGGACGCAATCTTCAGTCGCGCATAGTGTGTGACATCGGTATCAAGGCCTCCCAGGATGACCTGAAACTCCTCGGCCAGCTCGGCCGCTCTGGCGCTGCCGTCCATTTTGCTCAGCTCCGTCCTCTCGCCTCCAATAGTCTGATCGAGATCTGATTTTGCGGTCTCGCGGTCTTCGATCACCGCCTTCAGACGATCGATCTCACCCGCGATGCCGTCTGGATCGAGCGCCAGGGCCTCTTCGATAAAGTCTACCACAGTGGCGCCGGCGGAGAGTTTGTGCAACCGGGTATCGATTTTTTTCAGATCGGATTCGATCTGGCGGCGTCGGTTAGAGCGCCGCTCGGCCTCGGGAAGCTCATCGGCACTGCTGCAGCCGGCCTGCTTGCATTTGTTCATGAGCCGGGTCCCGACCTGCAGGATATCGTCGGAGGCCAGATCGAGACGCTCCCGCTCCTGCGCCAACTGTTTTTGGAGGGTCTCCAGCTTAGAGCGGGCGTCCCGCGACCGGTTGAGTCGGGTGTGCAACTCGAGCGCCGCTTCATCCGAAGGCCGTTCAGCTAGATCCCGCGCGACAGCCGCCACCAGATGGTCAACCTTACGGACAAATGCTTCGCGGTCGCGGTCGATGCCGTCGATGCGCTTTTCCAGAATCCCGGCCTCCTTGAGCTTGTCGAAGAGGCCTCTGAGGTCATCCATGACGGCATTGGCCTCGGCCGGCAAGGCTTTGGCGGTGAGTCCGATCGACCTCACCGCTTCTTCCCATTTCTGCTGCCACACTCGCCGTTCTTTTTCGTTTTGTTCCAGGCGCGATTGGGCCGCTTCCAGCTCCCTTTCCCGCCGAGCTTTGTCCCGTAACAACTGATCCCGTCTGAGAGAAACATCGTCCGCGTCTTGGACCCATTTTTGAGCCCGTTTGCTCAGACCGCTCAGCGATTCGTCCTCCGCAACGGCGAGACCGGAAGATCCCCGCAGACCTTGAACCAGGTTTAACCGCTGTGCATCGATATCCTCTTTCAGCGCATCGGACTTGGTCTGCCGTATCCTCACCTCGCTCACTTTTTCGGTCAGTGACCGAAAACGCCGCGCCCACTGCCCCATTTCCTTCGGAGACCGCGGTACAATTCCCAGAGGTTGCCACGCAGCCATCCATTCGGCCATGAGGTCGTTTTTTTCTTTCTCGGCCGAAACGAGGTCTTCTTCCAGCAGCGCCAGTTGACCGTCGGCAGCGGTTTGGTCGGCCAACAGCCTGGCCTTCGTGGCAACGCGGTCGGCTTCGCGTCGGAGCCGATCGGATACGGCATCCGCCTGCTGCAGGTCCGCCTCGAAAGCTTCGGCAAGGCTTTTCGTCCCCCGCGTTGCGGCGACATAGGCCTGCAGCTCGTCCTCGGTTACCGGTGCTTCGTTCAGCCTTCGCAGGATGATCTGCCAGCCGCGATCGCGTTTTTCCCTGGCCGCCTGCAGGTCCTCTTCCGTGGGCACTTCCCGTTCCAGCCGGTGGGCCTCGATCTGCCGCTCCACCTCCTGGAGGCGGCTGCGTGTTTGACCGATATCTCCCCTCAGATCGTCGATACGCCGCTCGAGAACTTCGAAGCGATCTTCGAACGCCATAACAGTATCCGTCGACGGTGCCGCCAAGCCCTCCAAATCATTGGCGTTATGGTGCCCCAATTCCAGCCTGGACTGCTCGAGCGCAATGGTTTCCCGTACGCTTATTATATCGACCTGCTCAGCCCGGTTGTGCTTTTCGAGCGGACCGAACTCGGCGGCTTGCGCCAGCGCCGCTCGCAGCCCCTCGACCACAGGCGGGGCATCGAGGGCCCCGATGTCCTTTTTAATGTCGGTGATCTCACGGGACAGTGCCGGCAGTTTGTCGCGCGCATCTTCGATACGGGTTTTGATCCGCTCGTACTGAGTGCCCAATTCTTGAATCTTCACCGCTTCATTTTTTTTAATCCGCAGTCTTTCGGCTTGTTCCAGCGTGAGATCCTCACGCAGGTTGCCCAGAATCTCTCTTGCCTCTCCAAGCAGGGTGCTGCGGCGTGTCTCCAGCGCCAGCCGGTCCTTGGCCGCCTTGCGCTGGCTGCCCAGCTCGCGGTAAATCTCCTCGATCGGTTCGGCACGGTCCAGAAGGCCAGAGTCGATGTCCAGAGCCGCAATGGCCTGCTCGTGCGCCGCAATGTTTTTCACGGCCCGGTCCCTGCCGGTTCGGGCGATTCCGATCTTCACGAGCAGGTCCTGCCGTTCTTCCGCGAATTCTTCGGGCAATAGAACGGCATTTCCGTAAGTTGCAAGATCGCCGGCCAGCTCCCGGCGTTCGGCAATGAGCGGCAAGGCTTCCCAGATGCGCCGCAACCGATTCAGGTCTCTCAGCAGGACGATCAGCTCTTCTTCGACGGTTTTCTTTTTATTCAAGGCCGCCGTTAGGGCCGTATCGTGCCGTAACCACTCCTGACCCGGCAGCTGGGCCTCCCGCAGTTCCTTGCGGTTGCGGCTCAACCGACCCAAGGCCGCGTTGATTTTCGGCTTTTGTCCGGAAGGTCTAAACAGCGCAGCGGCATGCAACTGAAGGTCGTTCTGAATATCCGTCAAATTGACGATCCCCGATCCGGCGGCAAAAACCAGTTGCCCTGAATCACCGCCCCCCTGAACGATGTCGCGGCCGCCCCGAACCAAATCATCGTAGCCCATTCCGAACATCGTAGCGAAAAGGTCGACATTGACCCCGCTCAAGAGTCTTTGCAGCTCGGCTTCCTCCACGACGGACGTATCGTCGGCAGCACGCAGGGTGTGGCCGCGCCCCTTGCGCCGGATGACCTCGAAGGCATCGCCCTTGTGGTTTCGAATGGTCGCGCCGATACGCATCTTGGCGTAAGGGTGAATGAAGTTGTCCGCCGATCGCTCGGGAATACCGTAGAGCATGTGCCGCAGGGCGCGCAGCGCCGAACTTTTACCGGCCTCGTTGAGGCCGTAGACGAGATGACAACCCTCCCGGCCCTTGCTCAGATCGAGTTCGACAGCGGTAAACGGCCCGTATGCGATCAACCGCAGCGCATCGATTCTCATTCGGACGTTCCCTTTTTGAGCAGGCGGCGGATGAGCATCGGCCGCGCCTGGTCCAGCATTTCCCTCAGCCAGTCGGGATCATCGAACCTTACTGCGTCCGTACCTTCTTTGAGTTCACGGGGGAGTTTTTTTTCCAAGTCTGACAGCTCTGTTGCCAGTCGAATGCGGGATTCGGGTTCGGCAGCCAACTCGCCAAACAGTTTCAACAGCTCGTCGATGGCCCCTTCGGCGTGCTTGAGGCGTTTTACAGAAGCCGGTGCCGTGAGCTTGAAGTTGACTTTTTCCACCCAGACCCTTCCGTTGCCGATCTCCAATGCCGATGAGCGGATCTCGTTCGACCAGCGTTCCAGGTCGGCCTGGACCTCATCGCAAACATGGGTTTCGCCCTCGATGTAAACACGAACTGCTAGGGGCAGGCCCTCGTTTTCATCCAGCAATTCCACGAGGCGCCGGCCGAAAAAGTCCACTATATCGTATCCGCTCTCCGAACCGGCCGCCGCCACAACGGTGGTCACCCAACGAACCACATCGGTCGGTCTAAATTCGACTTCGGCCCGGGAGTTGTCGTCCACACTCACCAGCATGCATCCCTTGGGACCCGTCTCACGGGCGTGCCGGCCCTGTAGATTACCCGAAAACACGATCGGCGGCTCCTCCAGTACCCTCTCGCTCTGGTGAACGTGACCGAGCGCCCAGTAGTCGTAGCCCTTGCCTCTTAATTCCTCGGGTGAACAGGGGGCGTAAGGTTCGTGGCCTTCGCGGCCGGTAAGGCACGAGTGCAGGAGCCCGATATTGAAAAAACCGCTGTCCGCTTTCGGATAACCGGCCGACAAGTTCTTTTTGACGACCGGTGACGCAAAACTCTGCCCGTGCACCGCCACGTTGATCTCCTGCATCCGAAAAGTGGCGGGGTTTTCTGTGGGAAAGGTTTTAACATTGTCCGGCAGCCGAAGCGTTTTGGTGATCTTATTGGCCGCATCGTGATTCCCGGCGACGATGAAAACCCGAATGCCCGCTTCACGCAGCCTGGCCATCTGGGCCACAAAGAAAAGACCGGTGTTGTAATCCTTCCAGTCACCGTCGAAGAGATCGCCGGCGATAAGAACGAAGGCAACCTTTTCCGATAGGGCCAACTGTACGAGGTTTTCAAACGCGCGTCGGGTTGCCTGGCGAAACTCATCGACCGGAGCGCCCTCGTATCTGTCGAGCTTGTGCTGGGGGCTGTCCAGATGAATGTCGGCGGTATGGATAAATTTGAACATCTATTCGAACCGTTTTTTAAATTCCAAAAAATCTCTTTTTAAATTTTCAAGATCATTTCTGAGCGCCTCGATCTCGCGTTCAATTTTTCCATCGCGTTCGGATTCCGGACCGGTCACTCTTCCAGCAATAAGACCTGGCTCTTTTTCCGGCATTGCAGGTTCAGCAGCAAGAAGATGAATAAAACGGGACTCCTTCTGCCCGGGCTGCGGCGGGAGCTGCCGGACGATGTGCCACTCTTCGAGCCGATTCAGGGTTTCATGCACCTCTTCCAGGCTCTCGAAAGTGCAAAGCCGCGCCGTACGCCCCCGTATCTCGCCAATTGTCTGGGGACCTCTCAACAAAAGGATGCAAAGAACAGCGGATTCCCGGGTAATGAAGTTGTGCTTCCGGGTAAAACGTTCCTCATATTTCGGGACCCGACCGACCTCGCTTTTGAAAATCAACCCTTTCTGAACCAACCCGTCAACCACGCCCTGTATGGTTTGCTCGTCGTGAGAAACAACCGGTTCGCGATTCGATTTCTGATTGCAGGCGTTGGTCAGGGCATTTAATGAAAGCGGGTAATATTCCGGCGTCGCCAATTGCTTTTCGATCAGGCTGCCCAGCACTCTTACTTCTATCGTATTGAGATCGGTTTCCATTTTTCTATTTTAACATGAAACTTTATGGACGGGAACTGTCTAACCGTCGTCTGATCCAGCAAAAAGAGGGCCAAAAAACCAATTTTCCACTCCGCCGGCCCGAAAGATGGAATCCGGTTCGACCAACCGCTAAAATTACGCTTGAATAGGCGAACGGACGGTCCGCCGGTTCTAATATTTTAAATATATGATATTATTTAAATATATTTCCAGAGGGCCAGAGACAAAATCCCTATAAAGAGTCGAAATCAAAACAAAAAATGAATAAAAATTGATCAGGGATTAAAAAAAGATTGACCATACTATATATTGTGTACTATAAAAGACACTATCACAAAATAGACAGTCACGCGAAAAAGTGTCATTTTACCCCAAAAGGCAAGGTAGTGTTCACAACCAACAACCACTCAAGGGAGGACTAGATGGCAACAGCAAAAAAAACAACAGCTACCAAGAAAACTGCCTCGTCCAAGAAACCGGCGGCGAAAAAGAAGATTGCTGCTAAAAAAACCACCACTAAAAAGGCCGTTGCTGCTAAAAAGCCTGCCGCTCCCAAAAAGACCGCTGCCGTGAGGAAGTCTGCTGCGAAGAAAACCACCGCTAAAAAGGCCGTTGCTGCCAAAAAGCCTGCCGCTCCCAAAAAGGCCGCTGCCGTGAGGAAGTCTGCTGCGAAGAAAACCACCGCTAAAAAGGCCGTTGCTGCTAAAAAGCCTGCTGCTCCCAAAAAGACCGCTGCCGTGAAGAAGCTCGCTGCGAAGAAAACAGCGGTAAAAAAGACAGCCGCTACCAAAAAAACGACCGCCAAAAAGGCAGCCGCACCCAAGAAAGCCGCTACAAAGAAAAAAAGTTAGCGGCACCATCCCCTCGCCCTTTTAAAGCGGGGCGGCAAGGATCATTTTTTGCGTGTATAAAATGGTCGTGCTCCCCGTTTTTTCTTTTTTTTGCGACGCCTGCTTTCTATTTACCGGAGACTCGTGGCGACCCGGGCGGAAAAAAAAGAGAACCGACGACAGGCTGAGGTGCCCTATCATGCATGCTGCCGGGGCAAGCGATTTTTGAGATCAGAAAGGCCAAACCATGAGTAGATTCACCGAAATATTGTTGGTTTCTCCCTTGCCGGATGGAAAAAATTGGGTGATTAAAAAAGACTTCGGTTATGATGTGGGAAACGAGGGCAGTGGCGAGGTAATCGACGTTCCCATGGGATTTGCAACGGATTTTCGTCCGATATGCTCCCTGAGCATCACCAAACGTACCATAAATTCCAACAAATAATTCAGCAGGAAAGCGGCCTTTAATCTCAGGAAAAATAGACCAACGCGTTGCGATAGCCCTCATCAAGGTCGTTCATCATCTTCTCAACGTCGCTCATCACTTTTTCCCAGCCGGCCTCTTTTTCCTTTTCGAGGTCCTTTACGAAAAGGTGAAGCGTCTGAATTTTTTGTTTCAGGCCGTCAACCATATCCAGGTACTTCGCCTGCATTTCGGGTTTAACCCCCGCCGCCTGTTGGTGGAGATCATCGATTTTGGCCTTCCAACCGTTCAACTGGGATTTCAATTCCGCCAATGATTTTTTACCTGCCATGATCGAACCTCCTGCCAGAATGTTTACGAGACCGTGCATCAATCGCGCGATAAGGGATCGACGACCGGTTCATCCGAATGCGTAAGTGTCATTTGAATAATATTGATGATATTTCTCGTTTGATCAAGAAAAAAAAGTCGTAAAAGCCGCAGACGACAAAATTGCGTAAAAGGGTCTTTTATGGATTGAAAATAAGAAGGAGACACATCATGACGACACGTCGCGAGGCCATTAAACTGCTGGCAGCAATTTTCGCCGGCACGGGTGCCATCTTCGTTCAGATCGGAACGGGATTGCGCTCGGTCTTAGCCGAGACCGGGAAGCGGGTTCTGCCGAAGGGAACGCCGATGCACATTCTGACGGGGAAAAACCCGGCGAACCTAGACGCAAGTCTGCTGGAGGTCACCCCACTTAATGAATTCGAGACCATGGGAACGACCAAATTCAGTATTGCACCCCATATCTGGCGGCTTGAGGTGACCGGTGCCGTGGAGCGTCCGTCGACATTCAGCTATCTGGATTTGATTGCGCGTCCGGCGGTCGAGAGAAATGTTCTCTTAATATGCCCGGGATTTTTCGCTTTTAACGGGCGCTGGAAGGGGGTTATGGTAAAGGACCTGTTGGCGGCAGCGACGGTGAAGCCAGGGGTTACCAAGGTGGAGTTCGGCGGACCGAATGGACCACTCGAAAAGACCCACCGGTT
Organism: Desulfobacterales bacterium; assembly: GCA_039768375.1. Lineage (GTDB taxonomy): Bacteria > Desulfobacterota > Desulfobacteria > Desulfobacterales > SG8-13 > JARFQH01. The sequence continues at coordinate 7,352 of JBDNAO010000076.1, forward strand.
TCCTCTCGAAGAAGCCCAGAGCGACCGATTTTTACTGGCCTATCACGTCAACGGTGACGCCTTGCCCCAGAAGCACGGCTTCCCGATGCGTCTGGTCGCCGAAGGACATTACGGCGCTCGCTGGGTCAAGTACGTCGACAGGATTACCGCTATTGCTCCGTGAAATTGTCCCCAGCAACCCGGTGACTTGAATCTCAGCGGAGGCCGCTTATTTTAATTTTGCAAACAGAATGCACCCCTGTCTTCAGCAATGCCACAGGATCGATATGAGCGGTAAAACGGCGTGAGATTCCCTGCACCGGGCATCGCGGATGAGAAAGAAAGGGAAAACATGACGAACGAACTCGCAAGCAAGCAATGCATCCCCTGCAAAGGCAACATTCCCCCGCTTAAGGGAGAGAGCCTGGAAAAATTACACCGGCAGTTGGATGACGAGTGGACGATCGTAGATGAACACCACCTGGAGAGGGAGTATAAGTTTAAAAATTTTCGCCAGGCCCTCGACTTTACGAATCGAGTCGGTGAACTCGCCGAAGAGCAGGGACACCACCCGGATATCTACCTGTCGTGGGGTAGGGTCAAACTAACGATCTGGACGCACAAGATTGATGGACTGACGGAGAGCGACTTTATTTTTGCCGCCAAGGCCGACAGACCGTAACTGTCAGAGGATACCAAGCGGTAATACAGACAGAAACACATAATACCACGACCTTACCCCCCGCCCCTTCCTCGCCATTGTGTTCAATCCGGCCGCAGTTTCATCTTTTTTTTAGAGATGCTTCCGACATCAATCCAATTATAATCTGATCTGCGTCATCAATTCTCATTAATTCGACTTGGCGGCAACGCTTAATGATGCTATGCATGCCTTCTGAAACGATCTCAATTGCTGAATCAATGGATACATCACCATGGGCCTGCTCGAATTTGCGATAATTCTCTCCGTGACAATCGCGCTGTATAATCTACAGCAAATCAAGATGATTCTGAAGAACAAGGGGTTCACGGTCGATGCGTTCAAGGGGTGGCTCGAGGACTATCGGCGATTCAAAGGCTTGATCCGTAATGAACCCGACCCAAAGGTCAAGATCAAATATCAGAAAATCCTCAATGGGCTGCATTTTTCCCTGGCGGGCGGGGCCGCATTTACAATGATAGTTCTCATAAATCGAGTGTAAACACCTGACCGGCGGTGCGGGACGCCCAACCTTTCATGTGCGTGTGTACTTAAAACAGGAGGGGCTGATGAACAAAATAACTGTCGGAATCGGCATCGCCTCAGTGTTTCTCGGGGTTTATTCTTTTTACCTGCGCGCTACCTACAATGACAAGTTCTCGAAATTAAAACGCCTGCAAGACCGGTTTGGCACGACAAAGGGCAGTATCATCCATTTTGTCTCCTATTGCATCTTTCCAATCGTGTTCGGCATCGGTATGATTTTTGCCGGTATGAGAGGCCTTTCTCTGTTTTAGAGACGCAGGTGTATTTTCCGACCGTATACACGTTTATGCCCGCAAATTTTGTCACGTGGTATCCCAATTTGAGGGTGCCCTTCGTGACGGCAGTCCGTTTTCCCCTCGAGCTCGTGGATAATTTTTCGGCCGGCGAGGTCAAGGGTGGACCGGGAGGTCGAAAAGTTGAGAAACTCGCAGGGGTAGATCAGCGTCGGACACGCCGATCGCATATGGACCTCCCGGGCGCCGCAGTTGAAGAGTGCCTAAGTGTTGTCCTTGAGCTGGGTTCCCCGGACGATTGAGTCTTCGCAGATCAGCATGGACACCATTTCCGTGGGATTGGTTACCCCGCCGGAGGTTTCGGTAAAGTAGCGGCGGCGGTTGCAGGCGTGAATTTCAAGCTCGTCCATGTTGTTGATCCGCCCGACGGTGACGATGGCAAAGGTGCCCAGGTGCAAGCCGATCACCAGCGGCTGAGCGTCGTAGTCGCTGATGACACCGATCCCCTTGCCGCCTTCGAACTTGGGCAGATCGGGTTCGAACTTGGAGCGGAAGTAGTTGTTCTCGATGCTGTGAATCGAACGCCTGATCTCGTGCGAATTCTTCACCGCCATGCCGCCGCGGCGGGTACCCAAATGGAAGTGATAATCGGTGCCGTAGAAAAGATCGTACACACAGTCCGAAGACGACGCCACGCCAAACAATCCGCCCATGATGCTTTCCTCGATGATGTCTTGATTTTAATCCCAACTTAAATTAGAGGTTTGTTTTTAGTATAATTGAACCGATTTAGTAAAGAGCCGATCGCAGCGGCGGCAGACCAGCCGTCCAGAGCGACCGGTTCTTTCAATCCGGCGAAAGGAGGGCAAATGCCCAGAAGAACCGACATCGAAAAGATCCTGATCATTGGCTCGGGGCCGATCGTCATCGGACAAGCCTGCGAGTTCGACTACTCCGGCACCCAGGCCTGCAAGGCCTTGCGATCCCTCGGCTACAAAGTTGTGCTGGTCAACTCCAATCCGGCCACCATCATGACCGATCCGGGCATGGCGGATGTCACATACATCGAGCCGCTGAATGTAAATGTGCTTACCGAGATTATCGAGCACGAACGCCCCGACGCCCTGCTGCCGAACCTGGGAGGGCAGTCCGGGCTGAACCTGGCCTCGGAACTTTACCGAAAGGGGGTTCTCGACACCTACGACGTGAAGGTCATCGGCGTCGGCTTGGACGCCATCGAGCGCGGCGAAGATCGCCTGGCCTTCAAGGAAACCATGCAGCGGCTGAAAATCGAGATGCCGCGCAGCCGGACGGTCGAGGAAGTGGCGGATGCCGAAAAGGTGGCCGAAGAGCTCGGCTATCCAGTGGTGATTCGGCCGGCCTACACCATGGGCGGAACCGGCGGCGGGTTGGTATACAACGTCGAAGAGCTGCGGACGGTGGCACCCCGAGGGCTGGCGGTGAGCCTTGTACACCAGGTGTTGGTGGAAGAGTCGGTGCTGGGCTGGGAGGAGCTCGAGCTGGAGGTGGTCCGTGACGCCAAGAACCAAATGATCACCGTCTGCTTTATCGAGAACGTCGATGCCATGGGCATTCACACCGGCGACAGTTTCTGCACGGCGCCCATGCTCACCATTGCTCCCGAACTTCAGAAACGGCTTCAGCAGCACGCCTACGACATCGTGGAGGCCATCCAGGTCATCGGTGGCACCAACATCCAGTTTGCCCACGACCCCGAAACCGGACGGGTGGTGGTGATCGAAATCAACCCCCGCACCTCCCGGTCTTCGGCCCTTGCGTCCAAGGCCACCGGTTTTCCGATTGCCCGGGTGTCGTCTCTGCTGGCCGGCGGTCAGACCTTGGACGAAATCCCCTATTGGCGGGACGGGACCCTGGAAAAATACACGCCTTCGGGCGACTACGTCGTCGTGAAGTTTGCCCGCTGGGCCTTCGAAAAGTTCGAGGGGGTAGCGGACGTGCTCGGCACCCAGATGCGGGCCGTCGGTGAGGTGATGAGCATCGGCAAGACTTACAAAGAAGCCTTCCAGAAAGCCATCCGCAGCCTGGAAACCAATCGCTATGGGCTGGGTTTTGCCCGCAACTTTCATCAGATGCCCCTCGAAAAGCTGCTCGGCGCCCTGGGTTCCCCCAGCAGCGAACGCCACTTCCAGATGTACGAGGCGTTGCGCAAGGGCGCCGACGTCCAGGCCCTCCACCGGATCACCCACATCAAGCCGTGGTTCATCGAACAGATGAAGGAACTGGTAGCCCTCGAGGAAGAAATTCTGACCTACCGGGGCGGCCGGCTGCCCGACTGGCTGTTGGAGCAGGCCAAGAAGGACGGGTTCGCCGACCGCTACCTGGCCCGGCTGATCGGCTGCCGTGAGATCGAAATCCGCGATCAGCGCCGCGCCCTGGGTGTTGTGGAAGCCTGGGAACCGGTTCCGGTAAGCGGAGTGGATGAGGCCGCTTACTACTACTCCACCTACAACGCCCCGGACCGGGTCAAGGTCAGCGACCGTCGCAAGATCATGGTGCTGGGCGGCGGCCCCAACCGCATCGGACAGGGAATCGAGTTCGACTACTGCTGCGTGCACGCCGCCCTCGCCATTCGGGATGCAGGGTTCGAATCGATCATGGTCAACTGCAACCCCGAAACCGTCTCGACCGACTACGACACTTCCGACAAACTTTACTTCGAACCGCTGACGGTGGAAGACGTGTTGAGCATTCACGAAAAGGAGCGGCCCGAGGGTGTCATCGTCCAGTTCGGCGGTCAGACCCCGCTGAACATCGCCGCCGAACTCGCCGCGGCGGGCGTCACCATCCTGGGCACTTCTCCGGACACCATCGACCTGGCCGAGGACCGCGACCGCTTTCGCCGCATCATGCGCGAGCTGGGCATCCCGCAGCCGGATTCGGGCATGGCCGGCAACATCGACGAGGCTCAGGAGATCGCCCGTACCATCGGCTACCCGCTGATCGTCCGGCCGTCCTACGTGCTGGGTGGCAGAGGAATGGAGGTGGTATTGGACGATGTAATGCTGCAGCAGTACCTATCAGCCGCAGTGGAAATATCTCCCGAGCGACCCATCCTGATCGATCGCTTCCTCGACAACGCCATCGAGGCCGAGGCGGACGCCATCGCCGATGGTACCGACGCCTTCGTGCCGGCCGTGATGGAGCACATCGAACTGGCAGGAATACACTCCGGCGATTCGGCCTGTGTGATTCCGCCCATCAGCATCGCGCCCCAGCACATCGAGACCATCAGCGAGTACACCCGCAAAATCGCAGTAGCCTTGAAAGTAGTCGGCCTGATGAACGTGCAGTACGCCATCTTCGACAACACGGTTTACGTGCTCGAGGCCAACCCCCGTGCCTCGCGCACCGTGCCGATCGTCTCCAAAGTGTGCAGCATTTCCATGGCCCGGCTGGCCACCCAGGTGATGCTCGGTAAAAAGCTCGGGGAGTTGTGTCTGCAACAACGCATCATCTCCCACTACGGCGTAAAGGAAGCCGTGTTTCCGTTCAACATGTTCCCGGAAGTCGACCCGGTCCTGGGGCCTGAAATGCGCTCCACCGGCGAAGTGCTGGGAATGTCGCACTCTTACGGGAGGGCGTTCTTCAAGGCCCAGGAGGCCACCCAGGTGACCCTGCCCCTGAAGGGCACCGTGCTCTTCACCATCGCCGACCGCGACAAGACAGCCGCCCTCGAGCCCGTGAGACTCTTCCGGGACTTGGGCTTCCGCATCCTGACCACCAAGGGGACGTACGCGTTTCTCAGGCAGAAGGGAATCGAAACCGAACCTGTCCAGAAGCTGGGCTTCGGCCGACCGAACCTTGTGGACGCCATCAAGAACAACGAAATCCAACTGCTGGTCAACACCCCAAGCGGACGCCAGAGCTCGCACGCCAGCGCGGAGGTCCGCAAAGCCGCCATCAAGCACAAGATTCCCTATATCACCACTACCGCCGCCGCCATTGCCGCGGCCAAGGGCATCGCCGCCCGTCGGGAGGGCGCGCCCAAGGTACGGCCGCTGCAGGAGTACCACACCAACATCCAACAGTGTTTAGCGGTAGAGGACTTGGACTTGAATGGGGCCGGGAGAAAAACCGGTGCCGCTTGAAGACGTGAAACCCAAAGAAGGGACGACGACGGGATACGCGGCATCCAGAACCTCCTCCGAGATGCCGCCGCGCTGCCGGCAGGTGGAGCGTCGGCGAGGTTGACCGCTGCGATCGGATATCCTCAGGGCCCGGCAATCATCGCTGAAAATTTCCATTTGACCTTGACTGCGGGTTGGCCCTATGGGAATGTCCGTGTACGGCCGGCCCGCAGCATACACCGACAGCCTCTCGGCCTGTGAGCAGCTCTATTTTGTCGGGCACGGTTCGAAGTAAGCGCCTTCTTGCCGTCAACAGGAGAGACCAATCACCGAGCTTTACGGTCGGAATCAGTGGAAACAAACATGAAAAACGGCCCCTCACACAAATTTGGTTGGAGCAAGACCACCCTGCTGCTGCTGGCCCTTTTCATTTCAGCCCTTTTCTTCTCGATGATCCGGCAGTTCCTGATTGTCATCCTTCTGGCAGGGATCTTCTCGGCCATGTTCCAGCCTCTTTACCAGCGGTTCGTGCAGTGGTTCAAGGGAAGAAGAAACCTCGCCTCCTTGATGACACTGGTGACGATCTGCCTGATCGTCATCTTGCCGCTGTTCCTGCTCTTCGGCATCGTGACCGCCCAGGCCATCAAGATCAGCAACGAAGTGGGGCCGTGGGTGGCCCATCAAATCGCGGAGCCGTCCAGGTTCACCGATTATTTCCGATCGCTGCCGTTTTACGACTACTTCCAGCAGTACAAGGACCTGATCCTCAAAAAGACCGGAGAACTGGTGGGAAGCATCAGCACCTTCCTGATCGAGAACTTGGCTCAGGTCACCCGCTCGACCATCGCCTTCATCTTTCTCTTCCTCGTCTTTCTCTACACGATGTTCTTTTTTCTGAAGGACGGCAAATTGCTTTTGGACCGCATCCTCTTCTACCTGCCCCTGGCCAGCCACGACGAGGAGCGGCTGCTGGAAAGGTTCACCTCGGTGTCCCGGGCCACAATCAAGGGGACCCTGGTCATCGGGGTGATCCAGGGGGGGCTGGCCGGTCTGGCATTCTGGGCCGTGGGCATCGATGGATCGGTTTTCTGGGGGGCGGTGATGACCTTTCTGTCGGTCATCCCAGCGGTCGGCTCCGCTCTGGTGTGGGTCCCGGCAGTGATCATCCTGGCCGCCCTAGGGCATTTTCTAAAGGCCTTTCTGCTTCTGATCTTCTGCGGATTACTGGTGGGAAGTGTGGACAACCTTCTCCGGCCGAAAATGGTCGGGCGCGACACCAGAATGCACGAACTGCTCATCTTCTTCGGCACTTTAGGAGGGATCAGCTTCTTCGGCATCATCGGCTTTATTATCGGCCCGATCGTGGCCGCACTTTTCACCACCATCTGGGAAATCTACGGGGAAACCTTCAGAGAGTATCTGGAATGAGATGCCAGGCGGCCGCACCGGCAGCCCAAGAGCCTTAAACAACTGCTGCCCCTTGTTTTTACGTTCTAGCGACCGCCGCGTGTTTCTTTTATGATGTCTGCCAGGCGGTCAGGATAATCGGTCATGATCCCGTCGACGCCGGCTGCAATCAGCCGCCGCATAGTTTCTTCCGCGTTGACCGTCCAAGCGGCTACCGTCAGGTTGCGGGCGTGGGCTGCGGCAACGAATCGGCGTGACACGACCGCCAGTCCCTTGAAAGTCACCGGCACCTGCAGGGCCTGCATGGCCGGAGAGTAAAGGGGGGCCAGACCTGCCCGGCTGAGCAGGTAAAACCGCAGGGCTTCGGACGGTCCGGCCGAGGTCGCCACACCGGGGCAGACCTTGCGAAAGCGCTCCAGCACACCGGCATGCACCGAAGCCACCAAGACGCGGGCAATTCGTCCATGCTGGCGCAACCTGTCGCAGACCGATTGGCTGACCTCCGGCTGTTTTTCCTTGATCTCCGTGATAAAGGGCGTGCCGGCGAAGGCCGCGAGCACCTCGCTCAGGGTGGGAACCGTGATGCCGCGGCCCCTGAACGGAAAGCTCCGCCCCTGGTCGGCCGTCCAGCGGTAGCCGGCATCCAGTGTTTTGAGCTGCGCCAGGGTCATCTCGTTCACGGCGCCGTGGCCGTCGGTGGTGCGGTCCACCGTCGCGTCATGCAGCACGACCAAGTGCCCGTCGGCGGTGGTGCGCACATCCATTTCCAGGACATCGGCACCGGCCGCCAGGCTGCGCCGAAACGCCGCCAGGGTGTTTTCGGGCGCCAGTCCGCTGCCACCGCGGTGAGCGATCACCTGGAAACCGGCCCCTGCGAAGTACGGGTGCGGTGGGGCCGGACGCGCCTGCAGCCAAACGCCACCGAGCAAGATCACCGCCAGAATGAGGGCGGCAAGAAATATCTTGAGGATTCGTTTTCCCATCGGCAATCCCGACACGGTTTCAAATTTAAAAAATCAAAACCCAATTTAGTTCTTTAAACATTTAGAAGGTTACCCATTCTTTTAAAATTTGAAACACTTGGCTGAGGCAAAAAACCTTACCAATCTTAACACTGTCATCCTCCCGATCCGGATAGCCACCGCGGCGACGGCTACGGCCGCTTGTCCTTTAAAATCAGCTTTTTGATTCTGTCGCTGATCCA
>JBDNAO010000077.1:0-4497 GCA_039768375.1 Desulfobacterales bacterium
CAGACAGGTGGTGCAAAGTGTACGATAAACTAAATAAGGTCGAGAAAATCATATTTGATGTGCTGGCCGTCAGCCTGGTTCTCTTCTACTCTTATTCGGCCGTGTTGAAACCGGCGGCCACCCAGTACCACCGCGGCATTTACGTCATCATTACCTACATCCTCGTCTTTCTGACCTACAAGTCGAAGCCCATGCTGCTGCGCGTCGTCGACTATTTATTAATTCTGCTGTCGATCTTCTCGGTCGGCTACTGGATCCTTAATTTCCAGGCGATCAATTACCGCACCGGCGCGGAGACACCCTTTGACATGGCCGTGGCCGTTGTCGGGGTTCTCATCGGTATCGAGGTGGCCCGGCGGGTGGTCGGGGTCGTTTTTGTCATCCTCGGGACGGTGTTGCTCCTTTATGGCGTTTACGGTGATTACATGCCCGATCTGTTTGCCCATGCGGGCGACACCTTTCCAGCCGTGTGCACGAGCATCTTTTACAAGAGCGACGGCGTGTTCGGTATCATGGCCAACGTGCTGGCGACCTACGTGATTCTGTTCGTCCTGTTCGGGGCCTTCTTGAACCGAAGCGGTGCCCAGCGCTTTTTCATCGATTTTCCCCTGGCGGCCGTGGGGCACCGGATCGGCGGACCGGCCAAGGTGTCCGTCATCGCCAGCGCGCTGTTTGGCTCCATTTCAGGCAGTGCGATCGCCAACACGGTTTCCACCGGCACGTTTACGATACCGATGATGAAAAAAGCCGGTTTCAGACCCCATATTGCCGGCGGCATCGAGCCGGCGGCATCCATCGCCGGCATGTTCATGCCCCCGATCATGGGGGCCGGCGGTTTCATCATGGCCGAGCTCACCGGGATGCCCTATTCCCATATCATGCTGGTCGCGATTTTTCCCGCCGTCATGTATGTGTTCAGCGTGTTTGTGATGGTTCATTATGAGGCCAAGAAGCACAATATCAGGGGCGAGAAGAGCGAACACAGCGCCATGTCCATCCTCAAAACCGAATGGTACTATACCCTGCCGCTGATCGTCATCACGGTTCTGATGCTCATGGGGTACTCCCCCGGATATTCGGCGATTATCGGTATCGTAAGCTGTATCGTTATCAGCTGGTTCCATAAAGAGACCCGCATCGATCTGAAGGGGTTTGTGGAAGCCTCCCGGGGCGGGACCGAGAACAGCCTAAAGATCGGCGCCACCGTGGGGGTTATCGGCATCATCATCGGCGTGCTCACTTACAGCGGGCTGGTGTTGACCTTTGCGGACATCGTCATCGAACTGGCCGGCGGATCGCTGGTGATGACGATTTTTCTGATTGCCCTGGCCTCGTTGGTGCTGGGAATGGGGGTTCCGGTCACCGCGGCCTACCTGATCACCGCGGTTGTGGCCGTGCCGGCCCTTATCCATCTCGGGGTCAACGAGATTGCCGCCCACATGATCGTCTACTGGCTGTCGCAAGACTCCAATATCACCCCGCCGGTGTGCATCGCCGCCTTTGCCGGCGCCACCATCGCCAAGGCCAACATGTGGCGAACCGCATTCTCCGCGTTCAAATTCGCCAAGTTTCTGTATCTGGGACCGTTTTTGTTCGGATACGTTCCGGCCTTTTCACTAAACGGCAGCGCCATGGATATCGTCAAGGCCTTTATCCTGATCATTATCGGCACTTGGGCCTACTCCTATTTCTTGAGCGGCATCTGGTTCCAGCCTTTGAAGGGAATGTTTAAGAAGGCTCCGGTAAGTTGATCTTGAGTAGGCACGAAACTAATGATCGCGAGGGAAGAAAATGGACCTTCCGGATGTTAAAATTAAAAAAATACTGTATGCAACTGACCTTTCCGAAAATGCCCGTTTGGCATTTGCCTATGCCGTCAGCCTTGCCGATTTGTACGGTGCCAGGCTGACCCTTTTGCACGTTCTGCCGGAGATTCCGGAACTGCTGGACAACAGTGTCGTCGGCTACATCAGTGCGGAGCGTTGGGAGGAAATAAAGGCCCAGAACCTGCGGGAAGCACAGGAAACACTCACCGGGAAAAAAATATACCGCCGCCAGGCCGTCAAAGAAGTCTTGCATCAATTTTGCAGAGATGCTGGGGCGGATAAAAAGTGCGCCGATCTTGTTCCGGATGATATTGTCGTGGTGCGCGGCCATCCGGTGCAACAAATTCTGACAACCGCTGAGGACAGCCACTGCGATCTGATTGTCATGGGCAGCCACGGATATGGGGCCCTGGAAGATGCCATGCTGGGCGGTACGGCCCGACGGGTGTTGCGGCGAGCGAAAGTGCCGGTGTTGCTGGTGCGCCTTCCCGAAGACGGATAACCTGTTTTTACATATCCATTTTGAAGAATTGTTCCGGCTCAGTCGCCACTCCCGGTCGGGGTGCGTATTCCGTGGGTACCGTCCCCTCCTTGAAACATTCAAAGATTGTTTTGGGGGACTCGGCGACCGGCAGCAAGCCGGTCGTGGCATCGATCTGAGTGAATACCACTCCCTCGGGCACTTGAAAAACCTGCGCCGGTTTGTCGGCCAGAATCTGCTCCATGAAACCGACCCAGATCGGGCTGGCCGCCTTGGAACCGGTTTCAAACTTCCCTAAAGACGCTTCCTCGTCAAAGCCGACCCACACACCGGCCGTGTACTCCGGTGTAAACCCCATGAACCAGGCGTCATAGAGGTCGTTGGTGGTTCCGGTTTTACCGGCCACCGGGCGGTTGAGTGCTTTGGCGCGCCAGCCTGTGCCGTTCTGGACCACACCTTCGAGCAGGCTGGTCATAATGAAGGCCGTGCTGGAGTCGATCACCATTTCTTTGGCAGGGATGAACGTTTCGAGTTCATTGCCGTTGCGATCGAGCACGCGTGTCACGAAACAGGGGTTTACCCGAAAACCGTGGTTGGTGAAGACGGAGTAGGCGCTGACCAGGTCGAAGAGAGACACACCCGATGACCCCAGAGCCAACGACAAATCCCGGTTCAAGGTCGAGGTGATGCCCAGTTTATGAGCGTAATCCATGACATAGTCGATGCCGATATCCTGTAGTATTTTGATGGTGATGACGTTTCTGGATTTTGCCAGAGCCTGTCTCAGCAGGGTCGGCCCGTAGAATTTTTTGCCGTAATTCCTCGGTTTCCACTTGAAGTCCTGCTCCCTGTCTTTGAATACGATCGGGGAATCGATGACGATCGTTGCCGGCGTGTATCCTTTGTCGATCGCAGCGGCATAAATGATCGGTTTGAAGGCCGAACCGGGTTGGCGCCGGGATTGCAAGGCCCGATTGAACTGATTTTCCCGGAAGTCGCGCCCGCCGACCATGCTCTTGACGTTGCCGGTTTCAGCCTCGATGCACAAGAGCGCCCCCTGAGCTTTGGGGACCTGCTCCAACGCCAGGTTCCACAGATCGGAACCCTCACGCCTGTCTTTCAATCGCACCAGTACCACGTCACCGCTTTGCAAGGCGTCACCGGGCTTTTTGATCATCTTGGCGTGATAAGCGACCTCAGGATTGGGCTTCCGGGCCCAGTCCATGTCTGCGATGTCAATGATCCCCTGTCTTCCCCCCAGGCGAACGGCAACGGTTTTCTCGCCATCGCTCACCTGAACGACAACCCCTGTTACCGTCTGCCCTGCTTCCGGAACGGTTTCGGCCCACTGTTTCTGGAGATCCTGCACGTAGGCTTCAATGGCTTCAGGTGCGAGATGTTGAAGCGGTCCGCGGTACCCCTGACGCTTGTCCAGAGCCAGCAACCCTTTTTCGACTTCCTTCCGGGCGATCCGCTGCATGTCGATGTTGACGGCAGTGTAAATTTGCAGGCCCTCGTTATAGAGCGCCTCGTTACCGTACTTCTTTTCGATATACTGGCGCACGAATTCCGTGTAGAAGGGCACCTCTTCAATATACAAGTTGCGCCGCGGCCGGATGTCCAGTTTGGTGTTGATGGCCTCTGTGGCCTCGATATTGGTGATGTAGCCCTCTTCGACCATTCGGTTAAGGACATAGATTTGGCGTTGCTTGGCCCGATCCGGATACCTGAAGGGGGAATACCGACTGGGCGCCTGGGGCAGACCGGCCAGCATGGCACACTCGGCAAGGTTCATGTCGCGCGCGGTTTTACCGAAGTAGTTTTCGGCTGCCGCTTCCACGCCGTAAGCACCGTGTCCTAAATAGATCTGGTTGAGATAAAGAAAAAGAATGTCCTCTTTAGTCAAGGCTTTTTCAATTCGGTAGGCCAGTATGGCCTCTTTCATTTTGCGGGTGTAACTTCTTTCCGGTGTCAGCAAAAATGATTTTGTTACCTGCTGGGTGATGGTGCTGCCGCCCTGTACGATGCTGCCGGCCTCGATATTTTTAATAAAGGCCCGCGTGATGCTCAGAAGATCAATCCCCCGGTGCGTATAAAAGCGGGAGTCTTCGGCGGCAACAAAAGCCTTGATCAGCATATCGGGGATATCGGCCAACGGCACGACAATTCGCCGCTCGTTGAAAAACTCCC
>JBDNAO010000460.1:0-2631 GCA_039768375.1 Desulfobacterales bacterium
AAATCGCTCACGGGCAGTTTGCCGGCCAGATACTTCAGCAGAAGGGTGATGTTCGCCGCCGCCTGCAGGCCCATGCTGGCGGGGAAATGGTTCTGAGACTTTTTCCGGCGAAAATTGTTGTAAAAGGTGACAATTTTTTCCCTGAAAGTTTTTTCGAGCAGGATTTCGTACAGGTCCAGGCCACCGGTGGCGTATTCGTCGAGCGTTTTCTGGAGGTCGGCCTGGAAATTGAACATGAAACGCGATCCCTCGTTAAAGGTCAGGGCCGCGTAGTAGCCCCAGATGTGACCGACCAGGGTGTTCAGGATTGGGGCCAGGTGTTCGCTGACTGCCGGCACGTGAAACACGTCATCGGCGTACTGCTCGAAGCGCGTTTCCCCCTCGGTGGCGATCACCACCGGGGTGGCCTTGTGGGCCTTGAAAATGGCGGTGTCCTTGATGATGTCGCTCAGGACCGAGTCGCGCGTGCCGGCCGCGCAGACGATGATCAGCGGCTCGGCGGAGAGATCGATGTGCTTCTTGTCTTCGACAAAATCAGTGGAGATGGTCTTGTAGCAGAGTTCGCTCAGCTTGATGCGGATTTCATCGGCCGAGGCTTTGTTGGGACCACTGCCGACGACCGCCCAGTGCGCTTTTTGGGTGGCCAGCCGCTTGGCGGATGCGCCGATACGCTCGTATGATGCCAGGACCGTGCGCATGTGGCCGGGGATGTCGAGCAACCGTTGGATTTCTGCGGAAACAAAGTCGGCATCCCGGCGGTTTTTCAGACCGGCGATGTAAAGACCCAGCAGGGCGCCGGCCACGATCTGGGAGTAGAAGGCCTTGGTGGAGGCGACCGACATCTCGATGTCGCGCCCGCTGCTGGTGTACATCACTCCGTCGACCTTGAAGGTGATGTCCGAGTCGCGTCGGTTCACGATGGCCAGGGTATGCGCGCCCCGTTCGCGTACCATCACGACCGTTCGATTGGTGTCCGTGGTGGTCCCGGACTGGCTGATCGCAATCACCAGCGCATCGGCCATGCTGCCGGCGGTGTCTCGTTCGTTCAACGTGAAACCGCTCAGCTCGGACGCCTTGAGTGCCCGGACCTGAAGGACAGGGTCGTTTAGGTAGGTGTTCAGGATATCGGCGCAGGCCAGCGCAGCGACACCCGCGGTCCCCTGGCCCACGAAGAAGATGCGCCGGATCCCCGGCCCAACCGAATCGCCAGTCAGGGCCCGGAGTAGCCTTTCCGGGACAACGGTGTCGAGGTTTACGACATATCGTTTCCGGCCGCTTTCCTTCCGGATCTTCCAGCGGTTCTGGAGGGTCCTCTCAACCGAGTTCGGTGATTCCGAGATCTCCTTGAGAAAATAGTGCGGAAAATTCTGGCGGTCGATGTCCCGCGAAGTGATCTCGGTGTGTTTGATGTCGGTTTCCTTGAGGACGATCGGCGTGCCGTCGTAATACATGGCCCGGATACCGGTCAGACCTCCGGCACTTTCCTGATCGAGGATGAAGATCTGCCCTTGAGTGTCGCCGTTTTTGCCGGCGACAATCTTGGCCCCGTCCATTTTCAGAAAATCGGCGGTTTCTTCCACGAAACCGTAAACTTCGGATGTCGGCATGTACAGGTCATCGGACAGGCCAATGAACACCGTCTGGCCGCTACCCTTTTGCGCCAGGAAAAATTTACCCGGCGCCAGGTCGGTGTGCATCGATATGGCGTGCGAGCCTTCGAAATCGTTGACCGCCCGGCGGAAGGCTTCCTCCGGTACGCAACCCTGCTGGATGTACTTTTCCACTTGAAGCGGAATGATTTTGGTGTCGGTGGTAATGTCTTTGTGGAGCTGTTTGCCGTCGTTCAGGTGCTCGGCTTTGAGGGCCAGGTAGTTGTCGATGTCGCCGTTCAGACAGACGTGGATGATGCCGCCGTCGGTGCCGCAGCCCGACAAAAACTGATTGTCGACCGGATGGCAGTTGGCTTCGGTGATGGCCCCTACCGATGCCCAGCGTGTGTGGCTGGAAACGGTGTGGTTCTCATGCGGGCAGGCCACCAGGAGATGAAATAGGCGGTCTTTTTTGATTTGCTGCCGCAGAAAGCGAATATTGTCGCCGAGCCGGCCGATCTCGGCCGCGACCTTGTAGGTCAACGTTACCGTGACCCGCGGCCGATCTGCGGCGCCTTTGAGCTCGTGCACAGTGATGCCGCCGTTGACCAGCAGGGCCCGTGCGCTGCGCTCCTGCAACTCTGCGAGCAGATCTGCGCGGGCCACGGCAGCGTTGAAACCACGGTAAGCGGCATCCTTTAAGATGAACATCAGCGATATGCCGGCCGAATCACGTCCCCGGACCTCCAGGCGATCGACACTGTTGAGAACGGTGTTGATATTCTTGTAAACCATGAGCTGGTCCGGTGGAAGACCGTCACGGCAGCCGTCGGCACATAGCAGGTCGTTTATCTGGTCGATGTTCCGCGTCACTTCGGTCGCCAGAGACCAGGCAATATCTTTTAACTCCTCCAGGCGCCGCGCCAGAATGTCGACGATGCGGGCATCGAGATGTCCCATCTTTTCGGCCAGCAGTGGGGAATCTTCACTGATGATCTCGGTCAGACGCCGCGAAATGGCTTTGATGGCCGCCTGTTTTTCA
>JBDNAO010000461.1:0-6065 GCA_039768375.1 Desulfobacterales bacterium
ACAGGGTCTGGAGGCCTATGGGGAATGGCGGGACATGCTGGTGGAGCACACATTTTTCGGAGTTTACAACCAGTCCTGGCTGCAAGCCTTGTTGGGTCTGCGGGCATCGGATGATCCGCCCAGAAATCATCCCGGCGAAAACCCTGATCATACGGCCTTCGTCAACCGCCGGATCGAGGAGCTACGGACCAAAATGGACAAGGGGGGACCGCGCGAAGCGGCAATCCGAGCCCTGGTCTATGTCCGCATGCCGGAGAAAGCGGCCGACGAACGGGCTTTCGAGATGCTCCGCCGGATCAGGGCCGAACACGGTGCGGAAAAAACCCTGACCGAATTCAAGCAGGATCTTCGCGAACAGTATTTCATGCTCCGGCTTGATGAAGTAGGGGCGGTGGCGCTGATTCCCGAATTGCTCAAAGGTCATGAAGACGAGTGGCCGAAGCTGCTGGAACATATCCGCAAGGTCGCCACCGCCGGCGGGCCGCTGAGCGAGGAGGGACAGCGTCGGTTGGCAGAGTTGGAGCGACTGGTCACCTCCCCTCCAGCGGTCAAACAACCGAGGCGCAAGCCTGCAAGATCTCCCAAGAAAGAGGGGCTGACAACATGATCACCAACAAGACGTTCGATGAAATTCAAATCGGTGACAGCGCCAGCCTGCAGCGGGTGTTGACCAAACAGGATATCGATGTGTTTGGGCTTTTATCAGGCGACATGAACCCGACCCATTTCAGCGACGAATACGCGCTGATGCTGCTGGAGCGCCACAAGCTGGTCGGCCACAGCATGTGGGGCGGGGCCCTGATCTCGAGCCTGCTGGGAAACGATCTGCCGGGTCCCGGCACGGTCTACCAGTCGCAACATTTCGAGTTCCACAATGCGGTTGAACTCGGCGACACGCTGACCATTACCGTGACCGCAAAATCAAAGAATGCCGCAGACGGTAGTGTGGTGTTCGATTGCCGGGCGGTCAATCAACGCGATGAGAACATCATCACCGGTGAAGCCCGGGTCAAGGCGCCCACCAGAAAGCCGACCGATGCCGGCTCACCATACGCCACCATGCAGCTGCGCCGCAAAACCGTTTTTAAAAAGCTAATCGACTACGTCGATGACTGGGAGCCGATCCCTGTCGCCGTATGCCATCCCTGCAGCAAAGAGGCCCTGGAGGGTGCCATCGATTCAGCCAGGGCCAACCTGATCGATCCGATCCTGGTAGGACCGGAAGCCAAAATCCGCGCCCTGTCCGAGAGCCTGAACCTGGATATCGGCCCCTATCGCTTGGTGGGCGCGCTCCACAGTAATGACGCCGCGGCAAAAGCCGTGGCCTTGTGCCGCTCGGGCAAGGCCGAAGCGCTCATGAAAGGCAGCCTGCACACCGACGAACTGATGAGCGCGGTGGTGCCGTCGGCCACCGGGCTGCGCACCGAAAGGCGGGTCAGCCACGTTTTCGTCATGGACGTGCCCACCTATCCGCGGCCGCTCTTCATCACCGATGCGGCCATTAACATCTACCCGACCCTGGAAGACAAGGTCGATATTCTCAAAAATGCCATTCAATTGGCTCACGCGCTGCAAATTCCACAACCCAAGGTGGCCATCCTGTCGGCAATGGAAACGGTCAACCCGAAGATCCCCGCCACCATCGAAGCCGCCGCCTTGTGTAAAATGGCGGATCGCGGGCAAATCGACGGGGCCGTCATCGACGGTCCGTTGGCCTTTGACAATGCCATCAGCAAAGAAGCCGCCCTGATCAAAGGCATCCATTCTGCGGTGGCCGGTGAAGCGGACATTCTCCTGGTGCCCGACCTGGAGGCCGGCAACATGCTGGCCAAACAACTCGCCTACCTGGCCGGAGCCGATTCGGCCGGTATTGTTTTGGGGGCGCGAGTCCCCATCATTTTAACCAGCCGGGCGGATTCGGCCGAAGCCCGGCTGGCCTCTTGCGCCGTTGCGGTGGCCTTCGCCCATCAGCTGCGTGAAAACCAGAAGATCAAAAAGACTGTGCAGGGGTGAAGATCTGAAGAATTTGGTCGCGTTCCAACGTTTTATTAACGGACCCTTATGCCCATTTCGTAAACATTTTTTGCGCAATTCTCATCAGCACGTTTGCTGCCGGTTTGCTCTTGCCGACTCTGGCAGCCGAAGCCACCGATGAGCAGCTGCTCGTGGACAAGGCCCGCATTACTTTTGAAAGCTTTATGACCGATATTTTTTCCTTTTCGCGCTCTAAAGGCGCTTTCGCGGGCCTGGCCCTGGATGGCGCTGTGGTTGCCACGCGGGATAAATGGAACGCGGCGTATTATGGCAAGCCGGCATCGCCGGTGGACATCCTTGTGAAGCATTCGGTCAGCAATCCCGGCTCGGCTGCACTCCGCAGTACAGTGGCCAAAGCCGCCAAGTAAAGATTGCGTTTGGACGGCTCAGGTTGCTCGAACAGTATCCTTGCGAATAGAAGAAGAGTTTTGCACGAGCACCTGCTTGATATTATTAGGAGACCGCTGTGGGTAATTTGATACAATTCCTCGGAGAAAAGCTGGGATTGACCGTAGAGTCGACCCGTCCGGGTATTCAGGATGCGATCGAACTGGTCTTGGACAATTCGTGCCCCAAGATACGTCTGATTCGCGGACACAAAAAGAAGCTAAGGCAGCCGGTCGAATCGGCATTGAGTTTCATCGCTAAACTTATCGAAACCCTTCCGGGTCCCTTGGACGTTACATCGGATGAGGCTTTCTACGACGTGTTGGTCAAGACATTTTTTGTAAATGAAGATCAGCTGAAACATACTCTTGCAAACGATCCTGATTTAAACGAATTCCTGTCCCAAAATTCGACCGATTTATTTTTTGTTCTGTTAACCATGGACCGCGAGGTGAAAACGATTTTCGGATCCCGGCTTCAGGGGGAAATCGTCCTGAGAGATGTCGCCTTGAAAGCGGTCAACTTTTCCGAACACAAGTTCAGGACCCCTTCGGTGACGATGGCTGACTTCAACCAAACTCTCGAAAGGGGCGTTTTGCAAATCCTGGCGCATTGGTCTCTCGAAAATGTTCTCGAAGAACAATCCCGTAAAGAGGAACTCAGCCAGCTGAGAGAAGAAGTGGCGGCTAAACTGAAAATACTGGCCGCTGAAAGACAACAGATGGTCTTGGAATGGCGCGCCGATTCCGGTATGCAGTCATATAATGCAGCTCAGAAACTGCTTGTGAGGATTGAGGATGAGTTGAACGCGATCAAAACCAAGTCACTTGATACGGATTATTACCTGGAAGAAGTAACCCATGTTCTGAGCAACCCGAATGATTTTTTTACGGCCGAACACGTCGCCATGCATTTTGACCGCGCGGGCATTCTACTGGATGGGAAGACGAGCGAAGAAAAGGACGACATCCGTATGCTCGAGGTGAAGCTAGGCGATAATTTTCGCAGAAGTTGCGTCCTTTTAAAGTGTAGCCGAAATGCGTTATTCAAAAAAAATTCTTAAACATAAGCTGATCGGTTCCAGGTTCTGGGTTCTGGGTTCTGCGTTCAAGGAAGGACTTCAATTATTCAACCCCAACGTTGAACGGTGAACCTTTGAACCCAGAACCTTAACCTTTGAATCCCGCCTAAGTTAACTGCCGGCAGCAGGTGGACCATACCTCCCGTGACCGGAAGTCCTGGACGCGCAGGTCGACCCTGAATGTGGTCCATGTTGGCAAGTTCTTGTCCGACCGTGCCATCCGTGAATACAGCCAGGAGATTTGGAAGGTGGTACCGGTTAACTTGGAAAGCCAATCAAGATCCTAAATGAAAGAAGGAGACCATGAAGCAACTGCTTAACGCAAAAGGCAAACGTGTGTTTCTGATTTTGGCGGCCTTTGTGCTTTGCGGCAGCGTCGCTTGGGGCGCATCACCGCCGGCCGAGGGGGCGGCCGATTTTCCCCGCAGCCTGGAAAGCTACGGTGACCAGGATTCGCCCGGAATCCTGGCCGTTCTGGCAAACCGCATCCGCCAGCAGCCGTTCAATCTGGTGGCAACCCTTATCTTCTTTTGTGCCATTGTTCACACCTTCCTCGCCAGCAAGTTCATGGCCAGGGCGCACAAATGGGAACACGAACACGAGAAAAAAGTAAAGCTGGGGATTGTTGACAAGTACTCGATCCACTACGGGGCCGAGTTGTTTCATTTTTTGGGAGAAGTGGAAGTCATCTTCGGGCTGTGGGCATTGGCCCTACTGGCAGCGATCATCGGCTTTTTCGACTGGAAAACAGCGCTCAACTACGTCAGTTACCGCGTCAATTTCGTAGAACCCTTGTTCGTGGTGGTGATCATGACCCTGGCCGCCACACGCCCTATTTTGAAACTGTCCGAAATAGTTATGCAAAAATTTGCCGGTGTGCTGGGGGGCAGTCTGACGGCCTGGTGGTTTACCATCCTGACCCTGGGACCTATCCTGGGATCGTTTATTACCGAACCGGCAGCCATGACCATCTCAGCGTTGCTGATGAGCCGCAAGTTTTACCAGTTGCAGCCCAGTCCAAAATTTAAATACGCCACGCTGGGCCTGCTCTTTGTCAACATCTCGGTGGGTGGCACCCTGACGCACTTTGCCGCACCGCCGGTACTGATGGTGTCTTCCCTTTGGCAGTGGGACACGCTGCATATGATCACCCATTTCGGATGGAAGGCGGTTCTCGGAATCCTTCTGGCCAACGGGTTGTATTTTATGATCTTCCGCAAGGAGTTGGCAGACCTGCAGCACGATTTTGCCGTTGAAGAACTCAAACACCGCATCCAGACCGAGTTGATCAAACGCAAGGAGGTGGAAGCGGAGTTCGAAAAGATCGGACCAAAGGTAGCGGAAACGCTCGATCTCGAGCAAAGGCTGCGTCGCAAAATCGATGAAATCATGCAGCATATTAAAAACCGGATGGAAAAAGATTACCTGCCGGGACTTTTAAAAAAAGACGCCGATACGGATCTAATCAAGGAGGCGTTCGACAAACGTTTCAAGGAGATCGAGCTTCAAAAAATGAGGCAGCATATTCCCGGCTTGCTTCCCGAAGATCAGCGGCCTCCGTTTGTTGATCCGGAGTGGGACAATCGCGACGACCCGGTACCGGCCTGGTTGATCGCTGTCCACGTGCTGTTCATGGGCTGGACCATTTTTAACGCCCATTACCCGGCGCTGTTCATCCCGGGCCTGCTCTTCTTTCTCGGCTTTGCCCAAGTAACATCACCCTTTCAAAATCGCATCGATCTGAAGCCGCCTCTGCTGGTGGGCTTTTTTTTAGGTGGGCTGGTGGTGCACGGCGGGGTCCAGGGGTGGTGGATCGAGCCGGTGCTGGGTAAGCTGAGTGAAATCCCGCTCATGCTGGGGGCTACGATCCTGACCGCTTTCAATGACAACGCCGCCATTACCTTTCTCAGCACACTGGTGCCGGGATTTACGGACAGCCTCAAATACACGGTGGTGGCCGGCGCGGTGGCCGGGGGCGGGTTGACCGTCATTGCCAACGCCCCCAACCCGGCCGGCCAGTCGCTGCTGAAAAAACACTTCGACGGCGCCGTATCCCCGGTGGGGCTGCTCAAGGGAGCGCTGGTACCGACGATCATCGTCTGGCTGTGCTTTGTTGCGGTAATTCGTTGACGCTGCCCAGGCCGAACGGGTGAAGCAGGCTGTTGCTGATCTGAGGGGGGTCGGAACCACCCTTTTTGAAAGCGGTCGCTAATAGATGGACCCGGAGGGATGGGTTCGGAACAGCGTGATCACCGTAACCGGGCAGCCCAGAGAGATGCGGTAATTCCATTGAAGGACGAACAGCATTGGAGGAATCAACATGGCATGGCAGCGAAGCTCGCCATTCTGACCGAAGGGCCTTCCGCGAAATACCCGGAAACGAACCATCGCATGGAGATCATCGATCTTATTGCAGGGTCCGGGAAAGGTTAGGGTCTCGGCGAGAAATAATTACACAAGATTGCGCAGGATTTTGGTTCGTCTACGAGGCACATCCGCCGGCGCATATCGGGATATGTGTTGGTGGATGTAACGCGGTAGACGGGCCAAAAAACAATCAAGA
>JBDNAO010000462.1:0-5473 GCA_039768375.1 Desulfobacterales bacterium
GGTTCGTCTATAAGGCACATCCGCCGGCGCATATCGGGATATGTGTTGGTGGATGTAACGCCGTAGACGGGCCAAAAAACAAGCAAGATGTGTAATTATTTCTTGCCGAGACCCTAAGTACCGTTTATTTCCGGTTTGTTCGTTGGGCCTTCTGTAAGGGCGCTCTGCTCGGATTCGACTTGCTTGGACAAGACGTCCGACCCGCACAGCCGAAAATAAGCGACAGATTCTGTAAAACAATCTCTGGCTCTGTCGATGTCTCCCTTGTCCTTGTAAAAATTGCCCCAGTTGCGATACGCCTGTGCCAAGGTTCCTTTGGCGCCAATCTGTCGAGCCGACTCGATAGAGCTTTGAAAATAGACCGCCGCTCTCGTGTCGGCACGCAGGGCCAGGCTTTTTTGCCGGCCGGTGCGGGCTTTTCGGGTCAGATCCGAATAAACGGCCGCCAGCATGGATCCGCAGGCGGCGAATCGCAACCTGCTGCCGTTTTGCTGCCATTGCTGGCAGCTTTTTTCGAGCACATGCAATCCTTCCTCGACCTGGCCCTGGCCGACCATAACGACCCCCTGGAAAAAACGGGCCGGTTTGCCGGCGAATTCCGCGCCGAATTCTTCGCAGAATTCTGCTATTTCAACGATGTAGTGCCTGGCGTCGTTAACCTTGCCGTTGAGAATCAGGCCATAGGCCAGTGCCAATTTCGGAAAAAGGGAAAACCAGGGGTCCACCGAAACCTGTACGGCTCTTTCGAAGAACTCGGTCGCCTTTGCCACATCACCGGCGATCAACTGGCTCCAGCCGATGCAACAATATCCCATGCCCTTTGCACGGTAATCGCCTCTCTTGCGGCCGAATTCGAGCAACGTGTTACCGGCTTCCAAAGTCTTGGACTTTTCTCCCTGGTGCCAGAGGGCGTAACCCAATCCGGCCATGGAACTGAAGTAGATGTAATCATCGGTGCGGGCCGACTTGTAAATTTCCTGGGCTTTATCGGCATACCGGATGGCGTCGCCAAACAAGCCCACTTCCGTGCAGACCCAGGTCAGCCAGCAACAAGCATATCCGACAACGGCAACATCATTTTTTTCTTCGGCCAGGGCCAGGGCGGTCGACAAGTGTTGATGCGCTTCTTTGAAGCGTTCGCGATGCCACAGTGCGCATCCGAGCCAGGCGTAAAACATGCCGCGCTTTTCATCCTGAGGCAGGGAATCCGCCGTTGTTTGATGGCGCTCGAGCAGATCCAGTAAGTCTTTGTACTGTCCGCGGTAGTAGTATACGAACGACCACTTGTTCAACAGATCGATCTTCAGGCTCTCGGTTTCCGTTTTGGCAGTAAGAGCGTTGATACACGCATAGGCGTCTTGATAATACTGGTGAGCCTCTTCCAGCGCATATCTTTCCAGGCTTTTTTCTCCCGATTTGGCCAGGTAATCGACGGCTTTGTCGAGAGAGCGACCTCTTTGAAAGTGATAGGCCAGCGCCTCGTAATACTCGGAAAGGCGGTCCTCGAACAGGTGTTCGAGAACCCGGCCGACCCGTTCGTGAATCTCCCTGCGTTTGCTTTTGACCAGGCCGCTGTAGACCACTTCCTGCGTCAGGGCGTGCTTGAAGATATACTCCACGGCCGGCCTGTAACTGCGGGCCTTGATGATGTCCAGCGTCTCCAAGCCGCTCAGATGGTGCCAGAGGATGTCTTTGAACTCGGTGATATGGCTCAGGATATCCTGGTAAAAAGACCGGCCGATAACGGCGGCCTCCTGCAGGATGCCTTTCATCTCGGCTTCTATACGATCGATTCGAGCGGCAATCACGCCGTGGATCGTAGAGGATATCTTTGAGTCGCCAATTGTTTTACGAAGCACCCAGTGATCTTTGTCAGGCACCAGAATATCCGATTCGACAAGAGAATTCATGATTTCTTCGAGATAAAACGGATTGCCGCCGGCCTTTTCGCGAATGAATCGTTTCAATTCCAAGGGAAGGTGATCGGTTTTCAGCAGCGAACCGACCATCGCCTCCGTTTCCGCCGGCGATAGATCCTCCAGCCTGATGTCGGTGTATGATGTACCGAAATTGGCGATTTGCTGATTGGAGAACAAGGCCAGGGTGGGCCGGTAGGCGCAGATGACCAGAGCCGGGTACCTGAAATCCGACAGCAGAAAGCGGATCAACTCCAACGAGGACGGGTCCGCCCAATGCAGGTCTTCCAGACAGATAATCGTCGGCGCCCGGCGAGCCATTGCGGTCAGGATTTCCAAAATGGCTTTTTGGAGTCGCAGTCTCCAGCTTTCCGGGCTGATCCTTTCCAGTTCCGGATAGTCGAAATTGTACAAACTGCCGACGTAGGGAACCACTTCTTCCTTGCGTTCGACGAAGTCTAATCCCGATTCGATTTTTTCCCTGACAAGCTTTGGCGGATCGCTTTCCCCGATGCCCAGCGTACGATTGAGCAAGTCGATGAGCGGGAAGTAGGTGAAGTTGCGTGAATAGGGGTAGCATTGGCCTTCACGCCAATGGACCTTTTCACGTTGTGAGATGATTCTAAATTCTTCGATCAGCCGGCTCTTGCCGGTGCCGGCGTTGCCGCAAATCGATACGAGGCCGCCTTTTCCGGCCCGGACCCGGCTGAGGGCTTCCGTCAAGAGTTCGAGTTCCGGAGTGCGCCCGATCAGATCGGCCCGCAGGCCGTGGAAACGGTGGATCTTCTTTGGCTGATCGATCAGCGAAATGACCTTGTAAATCTGAACCGGCGAATCCAAGCCTTTTACCTTAACCGGATCCAGAGAAACGAAGTTGAAATATCCGAGCGATTGACGGTAGGTTTCGGCCCCGACCAGTATTTCCCCCGATTTTGCGAGGCTGCACAAACGGGACGCGATATTTAAGGGGGCGCCGGCGATACCGTGGGTGCCTTTGTTAAAGTCTACATTCCCGGTGACAACCAGGCCGGTATTGATTCCGCTGTGCATCGACAGGATTTGGCCAATTTGTTTTTCGTACTTGAGGCTGTAAGCGTCCACACGCTCATGGATTTCTCTTGCGGCGATGATAGACCTGATCGCGTCGTCTTCATGGGCGCGGACCGCGCCGAAGACGGCCATGACGGCATCGCCGGCAAATTTCTCGATAAAGCCCTCGTACTTGGCCACGACAGTGGAGATCTCGTGGAAGATGCGCGCCGTGATGTCTCTGACCTCCTCCGGGTCGAGCCGCTGTGTCAGTGCCGTATAGCCGGTCATGTCAGAAAAAAGGACCGTTACGTGTTTTCTCTCTCCGGCAGCAGTCTGGGCGAAAGCACTTTTATCGACATCCGAGCGACGTCGCTTCAACAGCTTGTCATCGGCGGCTGGGATGTCTATTGTCGCCAATAAATTTCCGCACTGGCTGCAGAATTTGCTTTCCGGCAGATTGACGGTGCCACAGCTTGAGCAAATGGACCCCATCATCTGTCCGCAGTCGTTGCAGAATTTGACATCGGGGGGATTCGGGTGTGCGCACCGTGGGCATATCATGTTAACCTCCTGTTAAAAGAAGTGGGTATTTGAGTCCATTTTGCATATATGAAAGGCCCATCATTTTTCCACGAGCAGTCTGATTTCCTGAGACCTCACTCGCAACCGTTGATTGATGACCAAAGCGATATTTGAAACAAATTATTCCCTGCAGATTGCTACAGGGTCACCCCGCATTCTCTCTCCCTGGGGGAGAGGGTTAGGGTGAGGGGAGAAATACAATCAGCTTTGATACCCTGAAGCTTGCGGCTGGAAGGGACATTAACGAAGCATCCTCAAGGGATGCCGGGCCGCGAGAGTAAACTGTCCGGCACATCGCAGGAACAGCCGGACGAGGGCCGCCACACCAGACTTCTCGGCCAAGTGAACCCACTCTTACTTAAACATCTGGAATAAGTCAAGATTAATCACCTGAAAGCGCTCAAGAGCAGGGTTCAGCACTGCCTCTGGCTGCAAGCATTCAGTTTGATCGAAGGGGAAACGTTGAAGTTTCGGTGAAAAATTCCAAATCCCAAACAATAAATAACAAATAAATCACAATGACCAAAATTCAAAATGTCAAACCTGTTTGGATCATTGGATATTGACATTTGGGATTTCATTGGAATTTGGTGCTTGTAATTAGAGATTTCTGAATTCCCCAATACTCGGGAGAATACCTCTATAGATGACCTTTCTATTGGGTATCGTATCGTTAAGTTTCATAAGAGGGTTGTGTTCGTGCCGTTTCCGCTGAATGATAAATTATGACACCTCAAATGAATGCGCTTGGCAATTTTTACGCCCTCCAAAAACCACAACAACAGGAAAGATTCGTCCCAACCTGGTGAGCTTCTAAGCAGCACCAGACACTATAACGATCCGGTCGTAAAAGGCTTGAACGCCCTATAGGATTGACGGTCTACTGCTGTTCCGCTATAGTCAAGCCGCCCGCATTCCTTCAGGGCAAGCTGCATTCTCCGTCTGAGGTCCTATCCACAAGCCTTTTGAAAGGAGATCGCATGTCGGCCGGCAATAAGAATCCCACCTTGGTTAATTCGAAATGCGATCCCCCATACAAGGTCTTCGTTTCCAGCAAATACCGGGACAACGAAGAGCGGCGCAAGACCGTGCAAGACGCCATTACCATGGACGAAATGGTCTGGTATGGGATGGAAATATTATCCGCCAGCACGCGCCCAACCGTGGAAGAATGCTTGCGGTATGCGCGCGAGGCTGATGCCCTGGTAGGGATCATCGCCCGGCGCTGCGGCTGGATTCCCGAGGGCAGCGACATTTCGATCACCGAGATGACGCCGATTGGGGCGCCGCTTTTATGAGCAGGAGCATTTAGATGAACGATCAGAATGCCACGAGAGGGAACTTCGGTGCTCAGGCGGTCGGCTACCGGATTTTTCTGGCTTCGCCGGGGGATGTTCGGGATGAAGGGGAGCTTGCGCGGGCCGTGATCGAGCAGATCCGGCTCGAACGGGCTTTTCGGGAGCGCGTCAATCTGGAGATCATCGCCTGGGACCAGCCGGGGGGTGGCGGTGGCCATGGAGGCCGGTCTCACCCCTCAGGAGGCGATCAAAAGGGGGCTGCCCCAGCCCTCAGAGTGCGATCTGGTTGTCGTCATCCTCTGGTCCCGCATGGGCACTGCGTTGCCGGCTGAGTATACCAAGCCCGACGGAACCGCCTATCGCTCGGGTACCGAGTGGGAGTACCGGGACGCCATCACGGCTGCCCAGCGTTCCGACCGGCCTAAGGTTTGGCTTTACCGGCGGAAGCAGGTGCCTGAATTGAATCTCGAGGATCCTGAATTCGATGAGAAGCGGAGGCAATGGCAACAGGTCAAGGCGTTTTTCGAGACGATGCAGGGCCAGGACGGCTCGCTCACAGGCGGGGTGAATCCCTATCAGACGCCCGATGAATTTCGGCGCCAGTTCGAGCAACATCTGCGGGACCGGCTGACGGCAGTTGTCGAA
>JBDNAO010000463.1:0-3849 GCA_039768375.1 Desulfobacterales bacterium
GTGTCGCTTTCCGCGGCGTAGCCACCGACCGGCAGAAGCAGCAGCAAGCAGAGTATCGCCAGCAGACCAAAAAGATGTTTGCGGGTATATGCGGCCTTCATGGGAGAGGCATCCGTTGAATCCATTGCGGCAATTTCCTATCTGTGACACGGCCGAGGCCGGGTATTTTATTTTTTTCGGTAAAAGAGGTTTTTTTGTGTGACGCCGGCACGGGGAAAGGCTTTATAAAGGAGTTTCCGCCGGCTAAACGGTGTCGTCAGTTTTCAGCATGGTTTCGGCCTCAGATTCGGCAACGTCAGTCCATTTTTCATAGGCATCGGCTACGGCGAACTGGGGGGCGGATCGGACGTTCGGGCAGTAAAGCGCATGAACCTGCCGTGCGATCTCCTCAACGGCAGGGGCGTGTCCGGTCGCGACGGCGACGATAATTTGCCTTACACCACAGCGGGCCAAGGCTTCAACGGCCGCTCGCATGGTATACCCGGAAGCCAGGCCGTCGTCAACCACAATGACGGTTTTATCGGAAAGACCAGCCATCGGCTTTCCGCCCCGCAATCGTCTTACCCTCTCGGCAACCTTGATTCGGGTCTTGTCGATCCCGTCCTGGACCTGGTTTCGGCTGAGGCCCGATCGGACGATCTGGGCTTCGTTCAGCATCACGGACCCATCGAAAGCCACGGCACCATAACCGGCCTCGGTGTTCCATGGCAGGGTGATCTTGCTCACCACCGCCACATCGAGGCTAAGTCCCAAGGCCCGGGCGACGACCGCTGCCACCGGAATACCGCCGGCCGGAATGCCCAAAACAACAGCATCCGATTCTTTGATCATATCGGTTATACATCGACCGGCATGAGTCCGGTCCAAAAACACGGATTGGCACTCCCGCAAGCGGGGTAAATAATAAATGTTGTTTTCAGTATAGGTGTTCATCGCATCCTGACAATGATCTATCTGCCGAGTGTCGAACCCGGCAATAGGCCGAATACGGCGGCCCGAAGGGTTATAAGCGTTTAGTACGAAATTGACGTTTCATTCACTGTGGTGGCCCGAAGGACCATGTGCGTTTAACACCAAAATTCTTTTGGTGACCTATTACTGATTAATAGGGCAGGAATTTAAGGACGGTCTCAATAAAGTCAACCGCACACCGGCAACCGTTGCTAGCCGTATATGCTTGCAGGGCGGATCGTTTACGCAAACCGCTGCATGTGGTAAACACCCAAAGATTCTTTCCTGCAGGAGTGCGTCATGCATGGTTTCAACAAAGGAAACGGGCCCGGGCAGCCCGGCCCCCGCATGATCGGCGTTATACTGGCCGCGACGATCTGCCGCATTCTCTTGAATGTTGCCCGACGGTTCGCTTATCCTTTCGCACCGGTGCTCAGCCGTGGTCTGGGCGTCCCTCTGACCGCCGTGACGTCGATGATCGCCGTCAACCAGGCCACCGGTGTTCTGGGCATGCTTTTCGGGCCTCTGGCGGACCGCTTCGGCTACCGCCTGATGATGATGACCGCCATGGGACTGCTGGTGGCCGGCATGCTGGCGGCCGGCCTGGCGCCGTTTTACAGCGTTGTGATGGTCTGCCTGTTTCTGGCCGGACTGGGCAAGAACATCTTCGACCCGGCGATTCAGGCCTATGCGGGTGAAAACATAGCCTTCGAACGCCGGGGCCTGGTCATCGGTGTTCTGGAATTCAGCTGGGCCGGCAGCACCCTGATCGGGGTGCCGCTGATCGGCCTGTTGATCGACCGCTACGGGTGGCGCTCACCATTTTTCGCCTTGGCCGCGGCCGGCCTGCTCGGGCTCCTGGCCCTGATGCTGACGGTGAGCCGGGAGGCGGGCGTTCGCCGCCTTCATTCGCCCGGCACGAGCATGTGGCAAGCCTGGCGCCGGATCGCGCGGCACCGAGAAGCCCAGGGAGCCCTGGGCTTCGTTTTTTTCGTGAGCGTGGCCAACGACAACCTGTTCGTGGTCTACGGTGCCTGGCTCGAACAGTCGTTCCGACTGAGTGTGGTGGGGCTGGGGTTGGGGACCGGACTGATCGGTCTGGCGGAACTCCTGGGCGAACTTATGACAGCCACCCTGGCGGATCGAATCGGGTTGAAGCTGGCCGTGGCGGGCGGTCTGTTTATTTCGATGTTGACCTATCTGATTTTGCCGCTGGCCGGCCGCCATTTTTCGCTGGCCTTGGCCGGACTCTTTGGCATCTTCCTGGTCTTCGAATTTACCATGGTCTGCTTTTTGTCCCTGGCCACCGAACTCATGCCGTCGCAGCGGGCCACCATGATGTCCACCGTTCTGGCAGCGGCCGGACTCGGCCGGGTGTTGGGGGCGTTGATCGGGGGACCGGTGTGGATGGCGGGTGGAATTGCGGGCACTGCAATCGCTTCAGCGCTTTTCAGCGGACTCGGCTTGGCCGCCCTGTTTTATGGGCTCAGAGGCTGGCAGCCCGGGCAAAACTAGGCGAACACCGGAACCCTTTTCTGCGACGGTTGCACTCGGGCGCGTAAAGCTCTCAATCGCCTCGAGATAGGTCTCCTTGGGGCGAAGGCCCATCAGGCTGTAGACCAGGGTCCGGTTTTTGACATAAGCGACGAAGGGGATGCCGCGCACGCCGAAGAGTTCTGCCAGGGATTGGTTTTCATCGTAGCTGACTCTGTAGACATCGACCACATCCGCTTTCTGCACGGCAATCGATTCAAGGATCGGTTCCAGTATCTTGCAGGGCTGGCACCAGTCGGCATAAAAATCGAACATGAGCAGCCGCTCGCCTGCTGCCGCGACGATCCGAGTCAACTCTTGTTCGCCTGAGATCGCCATCAGGGGTTTTCGCATCCGGAGATCACCGCCGGGTTGTTCCGAGCCGCTGCCGCAGGCGATCGGCAGCAGCAACGCCGCACTCAGCAGCAGCGCCTGACCCATTCGAACAGGCATTGAGGCTCCTTTCGCGGTCACTTCGGCTTCTGAATGTTTTTCTTGTAAATGACCACCAGTTCATCGACCGATTTTCCGTTGGGTGCCATGGCCAGTGGATTGATCACCAGCAGGTCTTCCCAAGTCTTGATTCCGGCGGTCGGATCATTGAGATCGTGCAGTTGGACGATCCCCTTGTTGAACCGTGACGGCTCGTGCTTGGAATCGAGCCGAATGGCCTCATCGAAAGCCTTTATGGCTTCTTGCGGCTGGTTGCTGCGTCGATACATGACACCCAGGTCGGTCCAGACGTTCGGGTTGGCGGGGTCTATTTCAAGGGATTTCTGGTAAGCCCAAATGGCCTTCTCGGGGATGTTGGTGTCAAAATACAGGTTGCCCAACTGGGTCCAGGCCGCACCATTTCCGGGGTTCTGAGCGGTTTCCTTGGTCAGGCGGTCGAGCTCCTGCGCCCGGTCGCCGATATCCGGCTGTGTCGCCGTCGGCACGGCGACTGGGGCGACGCCGGTCGACTTGTAAATGCTGAAGACGACACCGCCGAGAAACCCCACGGCAAGGCAGAGCACCGCGACACCGATCAGGGTCGACTGTTGAACCGTATTGGTTGGATGGGATGTTGATTTTGGCATTTGACCTTTCCGATGGCGTTCTATTGATTAAAGATTTAAACTGTAAGCTAAATACTGATGCCGCCGGAATCAAGGTTCGTATTACGGACCTATCATTCTGGTGTCTTGTCACACATAAATTGTCTTATCCATTGTCTGTCGCCCGCTGCTTGATATTTCAAGCCTGGGAACATAACAATGAACATCGGCAGTGTTTGTTTAGGTTGCAGATTTCAAGGCCTGCCTGGCCACCTAAAATAATGCCAAATACCAAAATACAAGCACCAAAATACAAATAACTTCCAAA
>JBDNAO010000078.1:0-4057 GCA_039768375.1 Desulfobacterales bacterium
ATAGAGTGCCATAAGGCGTTTCCTCCTCCAAAAGGGTTGCCAATTGATTAAAATGAATATATATACACAATTTTACAATAGTATCAAGAACCTTAGATTATTCAATCTCGGAGAATGCTGAATGCGAATCGTCACCCGGCCTGATTTCGACGGAGTTGTCTGCGCGGTATTGCTGCATGATGTCGAAACAATTACCGAACCGATCAAATGGGTCGAACCCGGTGACGTGCAAAAAGGCATGGTGGAAATTCATGCCGGCGACATCATCGCCAACTTACCCTATGATGATCGCTGCGCAATGTGGTTCGACCACCACTTCACCAACCGCGTCGAGAAACCGTTCGAAGGAGAATTTCGCGAGGCCCCCTCGGCCGCTGGCATCATCTATGACTTCTATCCAAATCGATTTCCGGAAAATCGTCGCGAACTGGTTGCTGCGGCCGATAAAATCGACTCGGCCGAACTGTCACTGGACGAAGTGCTTCAGCCGGAAAAATACGATTTCGTGCTGCTTTCGATGACTATATCGAACCAGGATGAACCGGATGAGCCCTATTGGAATCGTCTGGTGGCCTTATTGCGGAGTTCGGATATTCGTTCCGTTCTGTCGGATTCCGAGGTGCGACTGCGCTGCGACGGAATCATCGCGGAGAACAAGATCTACCGCAAGCGCTTAGAAGAATATACCCGCGTGCGGGGGCAGGTCGCCATCACCGATTTCAGGCCCCTCACCAAAGCGCCGACCGGCAACCGGTTTCTGGTGTATTCTCTTTTTCCCGAAACCTTCGTCCACGTTCGCATCCGCTACGACGCCAAGGATTCCGATAAAATTGCGGTCAACGTGGGGCACAGCATATTCAACCGCACTTGCAAGGTGAACGTCGGGATGCTGCTCTCCCGTTTCGAGGGTGGGGGGCATCCGGGGGCCGGCGCCTGCCGCTTTCATGTCAGCAAGGCCGAGGAGTACCTTCCGCAAATCATCGAGACCCTGATCAAAAACCAGCCCTTGGAATAGCCGCCTGCGGGCTGAGGGCTCGCTCAAAAATTATTTAACATTTTGAACGCCGATGCATCCCGTCCGACTGCGTTACGAAAACTCGGAATATCCAGATATTCCTTCGTTTTCGCGCCTTGTCGGCCAGGCGCCTCATCGCCCAAAATTGCCAACTTATTTTTTCGTGAACCCTAAGGACTCGCTCTAAAAAAATATTGCTTCGTGTCGTACGGGCGTATTAATCGCGGTGCGGCGTCGGCTGAACCCAACGGTTGGTTGTGCTGTCGTAAAACCACTTGTCGGGGAAGCCGCGGCGTCTGACGAAGGAGGGGTTCTCGGCCCAGTTGAGGAGTTCCTCGTAGGCCTGATGGATTTTTCTGAAGGAATCGGCATCTCCGCCGCGGTCCGGATGGTGTTTCAATGCCTGCTGGCGATAGGCCGTTTTGATGACCCTGAAGAGCTCGGGGGAATTCAAGACGGACTTGCCGAGTTTCAAACGGATCAGTGCAACGTCTTTGACACTCGGGATTCTGATCTCGCGGGGTTTGACCGACTCTCTGTCGGCGGCATCGCGACGGGCCTGCTCGAGAACCAGGCGTGATGCCAGATAATGCCGGTTGGTCCGGCGTTTCTCGGCCCACCAGGCGTTTCCGAGCATATTGGCCATGCGGCAGAAATCCGTGGCCGGTTTCAATCTGGTCGAACGGGGGTAAATGAAGCTGAAAATTTCTGCGGCACCGAAAGGCATCACATCCAGCAGGATCATTTCCGCCGTAAAATAGAAGGTCGCAAAACGGGTGTTGAGGGCTTTGAGCAGACCGGTCCGGATGTTCAGCGTGCGGCGCAGACGCTGTCGGCACTCGATTGAGCAGTAGCGGCGCAGACCCATTTTCAAGGTCGTGCCGCAGGACAGGCACCCGCCGAGTCTCGTTCGAAGCGGGACGATGCCGGTATGTGGACCGCTGTAATTCATTGCAAAATAGCTGTTTATATCTCTTTGAAAGCAGTCCCTGGGAAAAAGCAATACGGGCAAGCCTCCGGGGGCTCTGCGGCGTAATGGACATGGCCGCAGATTCGGCAGCGCCAGACCTTTTGGCCATTTTGCTTCAGTGCCGCCAACTCCTCCGGGTCCTTGTCCCGAATGATCGGCAGATCCTCCAGCGGGGGCATGACCGGCCGGTAATGGTTCAGAACAAAACCCGATACGATGATCCTTTGAACCTCACTGGTGCCCTCGTATATTTTGAGCAGGCGGATGTCCCGCAGCAGCTTTTCGACCGGGAAAAGCCGGGTATAGCCGTAGCCGCCGAAAACCTGCAGAGCCTCCTCCACGACCTCCATGGCGGCCTCACTGGCGTAAAATTTGGCGACCGACGCCGATATCGTCGGGTCCTGTCCGCCGTCGGCCTCCAGGGCCGCCTTCCACGTGAGCAGGCGCGCGGTTTCCACCTTCTGGTACATTTCGGCGAGTTTGAACTGGATCGCCTGAGAATTCGATATTACCATTCCGAAGGCCCGGCGCTTCTTGGTATAGTCCAAGGCGTACTCCATGGCACTGCGGGCGGCCCCGACGGCAAAGGCACCGATGATCGAACGGGTGCGGCCGAAAGTCTTCATGGCCAGGGCAAATCCCTCTCCGGGATGCGCCAGGATGTTTTCGGACGGAACCCGCACGTCCTTGAAATTCAATCCAACCGTGTTTGAGCAGCGTTGCCCCATTTTCGGTATGGGCCGACCGGCCGAAACGCCTTCCCAGTCTTTTTCCACCAGAAAGGCGCAGATGCCGGCGTGTTTGGACGCCGGGTCCACCGTCGCAAAAACGGTCATGTAGTCCGCGATCCCGCCGTTGGTGATCCAGTATTTGGTGCCGTTGAGCCGGTAGCCGGTACCGTCTATTTCCGCCCGACAGCGAATTCCAGAGACGTCCGAGCCCATCGTCGGCTCGGAGGTGGCAAAACAGATCAACTTGAAACTCCCGACGATCTCGGGCAGGTACTTCTTCTTTGGGGCATCGTTTTTCGAAAGGATGATCGGTTCCATCCCCAGGGAGTTGTCGAAGATCGAAGTCGCCAGACCGGGGCAGGCAGCGGCGATCTCTTCGGTCAACAGGGCGCTTTCCAGCATTCCCAATCCTTTGCCGCCGTAGACTTTCGGAATGTCGGTGTTCATTAGTCCGGCGTCGAAAGCCTTGCGCAGGACGAAGAGCGGTAACTCGTCCTTTTCATCGAAGCGCCAGGCGGCTGGCAGAACCTCATTCAGCGCAAATTCGCGGGCCTTTTGCCGCAGGGCCTCCTGCTCGGCCGTCAGGTTGAAACTCAACATGGGAAACCTACCTGGAAAAAGAGTGTCATCATCGGCCATAGCTGTCAAGCTGGGCACTTTTCGCTTATATCGGACTCGCCGCAGGAGTGCAAGTCACTGCTATAGGCTTTAAGATAAAGATTTTGGACTGCGTTATCGGTCGTCGGCGTATTACAATACAGCCTTCTCCCTCTGGCCTTGCCAAAAACTATATCTTAAAGCCTATAGGACCTCTTACGGAACGGGGTGACAGCCTTTACATTAACGAATGCAATGTTGGGGTTTATTTATGGATGGACAATTACTAATGTCATGTCACACATAAATTGTCTTATCCATTTGCCGCCCGCTGGTCGATATTTCAAGCCTGGTTACATAACAATGTACACCGGCGGGTTTGGTTAGGTTTCAGATTTCAGGGCTTGCCCGCCCGACTTAAATAATACCAACTACCAAAATACAAGCACCAAAATACAAAAAAATTCCAAACTACAATATCCAATGATCCAAACAGGTTTGTCATTTTGAATTTTGGTTATTGTGATTTGTTTATTCTCAGGTTGATCGGTTCTGGGTTCAACGTTCTGGGTTAAAAGCCTTAAACAGCTTGTATCAAAATAATCCTGGCTTCATGGTGTTTATAAAACCTTTCTACCCAATGGGGCATGTCGAATATTCCGGATCTTGATTAATAGTGTATGCCGTATCTTTTGATTCTAACCCTTAAACCTTGAACCCGGAACCCTGAACCTGGAACCGATC
>JBDNAO010000464.1:0-5481 GCA_039768375.1 Desulfobacterales bacterium
CCCGCGTCCGGTCCGGAATCGAATAGCCGCGGTTCCAGCAATCCCACCACTTTGGGACCCGAGAGCAGCGAGAAGGTATTCAGCTTTTCGATCGCCTCGTAGACACCGCCGGTCGCATCATCAACCGGCTCGTAGTTGAACCTGTGCCGGTCTGCAGGCACCAGGGTGTTTAAAAGTTTTTTAAAAGCGGCCTTGCAGAGAACTTCTTCGCCGTAAATAAGGTACACATTGGCCGGCCGACTGTCGCGGGGCGCATCTTTCCGAGCGCGGTCTTTTTTAAGACCGTTCAGATAGGCGTCTATGGTCTTGTAGTTTAATTCAATCACTTTCCACCGATAATTTCTGCTTTCGCCGCCTGCCGCGCCCTACGGTTGAGGATGAGCAACATGATCAGGCTGGTCACGATGACAAGAGCGTTTATGACCGTTTCCGGCGAAAGTTCGCCGCCATGAAGCAGTCGGCCGCCTGAAAAATCGGAAACCGCCGGTCCCAATTGAAGGCCGCCGTTGAGAAGCGTAAACGTCCAGAACACTTGCCCATCGAATCTTCGGCGATTTTTCACGACCAGCAGAATGGCGAAGATAAGGAAACTTCCGCAAGCCAGGTACAAGTCGACCGGGTTTGGCCGCGGCAGTGAACCGAGCAGGCCGTCGGCCGGCCGGGCGATAACAAGGTTCGGACTGAAACCGAAAGATTCGTTGGGACTCTGGCCGGAAAAAAATAAGCCGATGTAAACCAAAAAGTGTCCGATGGCCAGTGCCGGACCGAAGAGGTCGGTGGTATTCCAGAACGGCATTCGATACCGTTTGATGAAAATCACCCCGGCAGCCAATGCGGCCGCTGCGCCGCCGTAGTAAAACGAGCTGCCGTTCCAGAAACGGAATATCTCCAACGGATCGGCCGCCGGTCCAGCGGACCGCTGCGCCACATCAAAAAGCCGCGCACCGATAATTGCTCCGATCAGCAGCCAGAAGCAAAGATCGAGGATCCGGTTTTCGTCTCCCCCGGAGGCCCTGACCTCGTGTCGCACGACGACAACTCCCGTGCAGAGGGCTGCGCTGACAAAAAGGCCGAGTATGCCGACCGACAACATGTTGGCGCCGAAACTCATTTCTCCCCGACATTTCCTGCACACATGGCGATTGAAGAGTGCAGCCTTTATTCGGGCATCTTCTTCAGCAGCAGATGAAGCAAAAAAATCCCGATGCCGATGGTAATGGCGCTGTCCGCAATGTTAAAAGCCGGCCAGTGAAGGTTCCTGACGTAGAAATCGAGGAAATCGGTCACTTTCCCGAACCGGACCCGATCGATCAGGTTGCCGACAGCTCCGCCGAAGATCATGGCAAAAGCACCGGCCAGATAGGGATGCGTCGCCGGCGTTTTGAAGTAAAACCATAGGATCAAGCCCACGGCCAGAAGGGAAAAGAACAGGAACACCACACTGCGCAGACGCGGATCCGAGCCGGACAGGAAACCGAACGCACCCCCGGGATTTTGTACGTGCGTGAGGTCGAAAAAGCCGGAAATGACCGCGACGGAATGATACAACGGCAGGTATCGCAGAACCAGCATCTTGGTGAACTGATCGAGCAGTACAATCACACCCGCGATCAGAAGCAGTTTGATCGTTTTGCTTTTCATCCTGCGTTGATGCTCTCCAGAGCAGTTTGGCAGCGGCTGCAAATCGTCGGATGAGCGTCATCGGTTCCGACCGATGGTTCATGAACCCAGCAGCGCTCGCATTTTTCGCCCGGTGCCCGTTCTACCAGAATCTGTAATCCCTCGATGTCTTCACTGGTGAATGCATTTTCGAGCCGCGCTTCGCGCTCCAGTCCGACCCTGGAAACGATGAAAATAGAGCGCAGCTCGTCACCGTAAGGCGCCAGCACGGCGTAGAGATCCCCAGGAACCGACAGGGTCAGGGCCGCGTCCAGCGGGTGACCGACCTGCTTGCGGGTCCGCGCCGCTTCGAGCGCCTTGGTCACCTCGCCGCGCACCGCCAACAGTCTCTCCCAATTTGCCTGAAGGATCTTGTCCTTCCATTCTTCCCGCACACCGGGCATAGCGGCCAGATGGACACTCTCCTCCTTGTCCGGATGCGTCGGCAGATGAGCCCAGATCTCTTCGGCGGTAAAGGCCAGGATCGGCGCCATCAGGCGGGTCATCGTATCCAGGATGAGGTACATCGCCGTCTGGGCGCTTCTTCTTGCGTTGGAATCCGGCGGCGACGTGTAGAGCCGGTCCTTTAGGACGTCCAGATAGAAGGCCGACATATCGAGGGTGCAGAAATTGTGAAGCCGATGGTAGATGACGTGAAAATCGTATTTTCCATAGGCCCTGAGCACGATTTCCGTCAACTCCTGCAGCCTGTGCACTGCAAATCGATCGATTTGCGGCATTGTTTCATAAGGCACCGCATTTGTCTGAGGATCGAAATCCGCGAGGTTGCCGAGCATGAAACGGGCCGTGTTGCGGATGCGGCGATAGGCGTCGCTGAGCTGTTTGAGAATGTTTTCGGAAATGCGGATGTCTTCGCGGTAGTCGGAGGCCGTCACCCAAAGGCGCAGGATTTCGGCCCCGTACCGGTCGATGACCTCTTTGGGCGCGATGACATTGCCCAGCGATTTTGACATCTTGCGCCCGTCGGCATCCACGACGAATCCGTGGGTGAGGACTGCGTCGTAAGGCGCACGGTCGCGCGTCCCCACGGCAGTCAGCAAGGAGCTGTGAAACCAGCCCCGGTGCTGGTCGCTGCCTTCCAGATACAGGTCCGCCGGCCATTTCAGATTGGCACGTTGTTCCAAAACGGCCGCATGGCTGACGCCTGAATCGAACCAAACGTCCAGGATGTCGTCTTCCTTCTTCAGGGCTTTGCTGCCGCACGCGGCGCAGGCGGCATCTGCCGGCAGAAAGAAGGCGTCCGGCTTTTCGAACCAGATGTCGGCCCCGTGGGCAGCGAAAAGATCGTGAACCCGCTGCATGACCTCCTCGTCCATCAGCAGCGCGCCGCAGTCGTCACAGTAGAAAACCGCAATCGGCACGCCCCAGGCCCGCTGGCGGGAGACGCACCAGTCGGGCCGGTTTTCGATCATGCCGTAGATGCGCTCACGGCCCCAACCGGGAATCCACTTCACCCGGTCGATGGCCTCCAGAGCCTTCCGGCGCAGGCCGGTCTTATCCATGGAGATGAACCACTGGGGCGTGGCCCGGAAAATGACCGGCTGCTTGCAGCGCCAGCAGTGGGGGTAGGAGTGCGCGATCGTCTCGGAGGCGATCAAGGCCCCGACTTCCTTCAACTTGCCGGTGATCTCGAGGTTGGCGTCGAACACGAACTGCCCTTCGAAGAATCCCACCTCATCGGAGAAGCGACCGTCGTCGTCAACCGGTGAGTACGCGTCCAGTCCGTATTGCAGGCCGACCTCGTAATCCTCGCGACCGTGTCCGGGAGCGGTGTGCACGCAGCCGGTGCCGGCATCGAGCGTGACATGGTTGCCCAGGATAATCAGGGCATCGCGATCGTAGAGCGGGTGGGTGCTGCGCTTTCGTTCCAGACGCTTGGCGTCGATCTCGGCCAGGATCCGGTAATCGCTGATTCCGAAGCTGTGCATGCAGGCAGATACCAGGTCCCTGGCGACGATCAGGACCTCGTCGCCGCCCACATCCACCGCCGCGTATGTGAAATCCGGGTGCAGGGCCACGGCCAGGTTGGCCGGTATGGTCCAGGGGGTCGTGGTCCAGATGACGACAAAAACGGTTTTACCGGCAAGGCTCGGGAAATCGGCACTCAGGTCGTCTTTCATACGAAACTTGACGTAAATGGAGGGCGAGGACTCGTCGGCGTATTCGATTTCCGCCTCGGCCAAGGCGGTGCGGCAGTCGTTGCACCAGTAAATCGGCTTCTTGCTCCTGAAGAGGCTTTGGTTTTGGGCAAAGTTCCAGCACTCGCGGGCAATGGTGGCCTCGTAGGCATAGTTCATCGTCAGATAGGGATTGTCCCATTCACCCATCACACCCAGTCGTTTGAACTCGTTGCGCTGGATATCGATGAACCTTTCGGCGTAAGCACGACACAGCCGGCGAACGTCGGCCAGGGTCATGTCCATTTTTTTCTTACCAAGCTCTTTGTCGACGTTGTGTTCGATCGGCAGACCATGACAGTCCCAGCCGGGCACGTATACCGCATCATAGCCGGTCATCTGCCGTGACCGGACGATGATGTCTTTGAGAATTTTGTTGAGCGCCGTGCCGATGTGGATATGACCGTTGGCATATGGCGGGCCGTCGTGCAGAATGAAACGCTCTCGCCCGTCGCCAGCCGCTCTGATTTTATCGTGCAGCCGCACGTCTTCCCAGGCTTTCAGTTGAACCGGTTCGCGGTCGGCCAGGTTCGCCTTCATGGGAAGTTTCGTGATCGGCAGATTGAGCGTCTTTTTATAGTCCATTTAGCCTCCGAAATTTAGTGATGATATAAACTTGAAATTTTTAATCGACAAACCCCGGTATGTCAAGGGAATACAACCTTTTCCAGCGGTTCTATTTATACCATTAAATGGATCCGGGTGACCGAGTTATAATTGGTCTGTTGTTTGAGGCGGCCTCTACGGTGCATGAAAATGATGCGCCGGAGCCCGGATGAGCGGTTGAGAACAGCGGCTGACTGTCTGAGTCGTCGGGGTCTTAGACCGGGCCCAATGCCAGAACCGCATGGAAAGCACAACCTTGGGGATATCAGTCCACCCCCTTAATTTAAAGACGGGCCTGGTCCGGGCCTAAAACCCGTTGCGGCGAGTTTCAGCCGCGACTCGAAATCGGTTATCCGGACGGAGGCGACCACCTTATTTTCGGGTTAAATCCGGTCAGCCGGCGGATTCAATAGGACGCCTACTTTTTAACGGGAATTTCTGAACCTTTTCGGCCCGGCCCTATATCGAAAAGTCGCCGCGCACAGAACTGCCGCCCACCGGACGCGGGTTTTGATCCCGCATCCGGTGGGCAGAAAAAATGTTGACGCGCTGTGGGTTGCGGCTGCACAGGCCGATGCGATTCTCGGCAGCAGCCGATTTGGAAGGGTACTCAGGCGGATTGTCTCAGCGGTAT
Source organism: Desulfobacterales bacterium (assembly GCA_039768375.1). Lineage (GTDB taxonomy): Bacteria > Desulfobacterota > Desulfobacteria > Desulfobacterales > SG8-13 > JARFQH01. The sequence continues at coordinate 5,098 of JBDNAO010000464.1, forward strand.
CAGCACCTCGGCGTCGCACGGCGTGGGGCCCATCGCCATCGCGCCGACCGCCAGGTAAGTGTAGTTCCTGGCGATTAAATCACTAAAATCCGGGATCATCCGCCGGCCGTCCATGATCAGGTAGGGCGGTTGGACAAGCTGCTCGATGGTCCGCGACAGCCCGCGAAACTCCTCGCAGTCCGATGAAATGAAGACGGCGTGCGAGCCTTCGAGGGCCTCCTTGGCACTCTCGTAGTAGTCGATCTTGTCGAAGAGAATGTTTTTGGCCGGGTCGAAAACAGTCCGGGCGGACTCATTGGCCAAGGGATCGTAGGCCTTGATTTTTGCGGCGCCTTTGCCCAGCAGAGACTCGATCACCTTGATCGAAGAGGCATCGCGCATGTC
>JBDNAO010000465.1:0-5796 GCA_039768375.1 Desulfobacterales bacterium
AGGAATAGCCCCGCGCCGAGCAGAAAGAAATGAAGCAGTGGCTCCCGCAGGAGTTTTGAGATTTGGTACATGGTGCTCTATCCTTTATGGTGTATACCAGATGGGTGAGGTGTAGGCCCGGTCCTGGATCGTCGCAGGTACGTTCTTTGGGAGATCGATGCCATAGAACGCAGCATCGTACGTGGTCCAACGCGGCGTCGGGATCTCGAGCACCCGCGCATAGTAGAACGCATGTTCCGTCGGATCGAAATCAGGATCCTGCCAATGCGCCGTCATCAACGCATCACCGATGGTATTGGTGTAGGTCGCTTTGTCGATATCGACGGTGCTCCCCACCGGAATCTTGCAACGGCCGTCAGCCCCAATCCGGCGGCCGTCTGAGACAACCACGTCGTAGATCCGTTCGTGCGTCTTACCCTTGTTATCCAGCCAGCCTTTGATGATCTGAATACGATCCAGGTTAGCCCCATCAGGATCCCGCAACGCCCGAATCATGAAGGTCGGCGCTTTGCCGCCGGGGGCCTTTCTCAGGTCGCCACCCATGGGCACACCGCGCCGGTAACCCTGGTCGATGAAATCGGGACGGTCTACTTCTTGGGCCTCGAAATCCCAGCCGGCAAACAAGCGCACCCTGATGCGGGTCCCGGTGGTGGCGTAGACTTCCTTGCGTTTCATGGCGCCAAAGATTTCACTGCGCGTGTTCTCGCGGGCCCATACGGCAGTGAGACCGGAGGCACCTTCCTGCGAAGTGTAGATTCTCAGCTTGGGGTTATCGGCGGGAATGACCTCGTAGTAGAACCGGTCCGGTGACGGCTCCGTTTTCTTGTATTTGCCGAAGTAATTTTCCTCCCGTGTCGTCGCCAAGGCGGTGTGGGAGTCTGACGCGGCACTCATGCCGGACTTGTAAGGATTGGCGCCGAGGTCTTTGCCAAGCTTGAGGCCCATTTTGAGCGCCGAGCGCGCGTATTCGTACTGGAGCATGTCGTCGGTCTTTGGACTCGAGCCGTCCAGGTTGGCAACATCCCAGATTTCGAAATCGGCGAATTCATCCTCCGGAGACAACAACGGATGTGTCTCTTCGGTGCCTTTGATCTGCGACACCTCGTGCAGCGGTTCCCAGCGCATGCGGGCCTCGGCGTATTGACGGTTTATAGGGTCTCCTGTGAAGGTTTTGCCATTGAACATCAAGCCGTTGCTCAGGTTGCCATTGTGAGGAATGGCAATCGCCTGTCCGCCGGTCTTGCTTTCGTAGCTGGCCATCCACTTCCACAGTTCTTCGGGGTCAAAGCTGTCGAAGGAGGAAAAGGGAACAATCTGGCTGGTACGCTCGGGGCCATCGGCCAGGATGACCACACGGTGCAGGTTGTCCCCGTTCGGCGTGGAGGTCCACTCGAATCCTGCGAGCGCCGTGAAGCGACCGGGTTCGTTGTACGCCTCTGTCTTTTGGATAAAATCGGTCCAGATGGAGCGCGTCATTTCCGGGTTACCGAACCGGTCGTTGCCGGTCGCTGCATCGGTCAATATTGCCGTAAAAGCCTCCAGGCGTCCCTCAGGGCCCGCATTGAATCGGTCATACAGCCATCTGCCTTCAGGAGTGGAGAGCAGCAGTGGATTCGCGTCGCGCAGCATCGGTGCGAGTCCGATATATTCGGAGTGATCGGTGACCACGAGGAAATCCAGCGGCCGAATCAACTGCACGGGTTGGCCGGTGTTGGAGATGACTTCCTCGCCTCGGGCAAAGCGGTAGGCATCGGACACGCCCAGCGTGGTCCCGATGAGGCCGGCGTCGGGCGAGAGCTTGGTGTGCAGGTGGGTATCGCCAAACAAGACCCGGTCGGGATAGTTCCGGCCGGCGTAGGGCGAGTAGACGCTTTCCTCCTTCAGATATTCTTCAGTCACTACGAACTCTTGCGGAGAGGACAGGGCGCGGCTGGCAACAATTGAAAGAGCGATGGCAGCCAGCACCAGCCCGAAAGTAATCCTTGATAGTGCGTTAACTGGTTTAGCAATTATACGTGACATTTTTTTACCCCCTTTGAGGCAGGAACTTCTTTCCTGATCGGTTGACGATTCAATATGGTGTCCGGCGGATTATCCACCCTGCAGGGCCCGGATATGCATCGTCGGTTGTTATTGGAGCCCCCCTGATTGCTTCGCCGATGTATCCGCTCCGTTAGCGATTTCCCGGCTCAGCTCACTGTGGGCGAGTTACTGTAAAAAACGTGCTTCGAGGATGGTGAGGTCATCCTGCAGACGGATATCATTTGAAAATTTCAAAAGCGCCAACTCCAGGGCAGCCATGTTGAGCGGCTCGCGAGGGTAGTTCAGCTCTTTTAGGATGTTGATTAATCCGTCGACCCCCAGCATTTCATTGCTGGCGTTGTGAATTTCAAAAGCGCCGTCGCTAAACATCAGGATCGCGTCACCGGCCTTTAGCGGCACGGTTTGCTCCTGGTAAGCTACAGCCTCAGGAATTTCTTCCGTGAATCCAAACGGCAGGCCCGAAAATTGCAGTTTTTTAGGATTCCCGTTTGCTGCCATAATCAGCGGCGGCGGGCCGCCGGCGCCGGCAAAGCGCAGTGTCGCGCTGCGGGCATCAATGACCCCGCAGATGGCCGCGGCAAAGGTGTTGATATTGTTGAAAATCCGTACCAGCTCTTTGTTGATCATAGCGGCAAATTGGGCCGGTTTTCCCATGAGCTCAAAGTGCTGCTCCCATAGCATGCCCAATTGCATGGTGTTCAAAGCGGCGGCCACCCCGTGGCCCGCCATATCGGCCAGCAAAAACGCGTAGCGATCTGCATCCAGCGCCTTGACGGCATAATAGTCTCCGCCCACGGTGTCATAAGGCATGTAAAACGACTTAAACTGTACCCGGGAATCTTGCGGCAGCGCAAATCCCAGGCTCTGGGCCTGGATTCGCTTGGCGCGCCCAAGGTCCTGCAGCTTCGCGGAGACATCGCGAAAGGTTTCGACGCCCCCGATGATTTCGCCGTTTGCATCGTGCAGCGGTGCGGTGGTCACCTTCATCGGAATCCGGCGGCCGTCTTTGCCGCGACCTAAGATGATTAGAGGTTCGGTACTGGTGACACCCGTGATCATCGAGCGGTGCAGGGGACAATGCTCTTTGCCGCACAGGCGGTGCCCGTCCTTGTCCTCATGGCAGAGGACGTTTTCATGACAGGCGCGCCCCAGTACATCCTCGGACCGCCAACCGGTGATGCGCTCGGCCGATTTACTCCAGAAAACGATCCGACGATCGCGATCACACACATAAACACCTTCGCTCAGGCAATCTAAAATATTTTCAGCTGAAATCAGCAACTCATTCATGCAAAACCTCTCGGCAAGCTATTCACCTTGCATTCTATTCAGGTGCGGATTCGGTTGACGATCCAATTGGGATGCTGAAATTTAAGTCATGAACATCACTTTGCCGTTATGAACATCGTACATGGCACCCGTGAGTGTAATTTGCCCCTTGTCGGCCATGCCCCGCAAAATAGAACTGCGCTGACGAATGCGCTCGACGGTCAGCACCACATTTTTATCGGTCACGGCCTGAACAAATTTGGCATTACTTGAAGTTCGGTCGGAATCATACCCGGACACGGCGGCTACCGCCGGTTTGATGTTGGCCAGCGTCTGGGTCAGGTTGCCCATGACCACATCGTCACAGGCCCCTTTAACCGCTCCGCATTCGGTATGACCCAGAACAAGGACCAGCTTGGCACCCGCAGCCGCACAGGCAAACTCCAGGCTGCCGAGGATATCATCATTGACAAAGTTTCCCGCAATGCGTGCACTGAAGATGTCGCCAATACCCTGGTCAAATATGAGTTCATTGGACGCCCGCGAATCAATGCAACCCACAATGGCTGCAAACGGAAACTGGCCGGCGCCGGTCGCCTTGACCTGTTGCATCAGGTTACGTTTGTCCATCTTGCCGCTGACGAACCGTGAGTTTCCCTCTTTTAGCATTTGCAGGGCTTTCTGCGGGGTAATCGCGCTCTGGGTTTGTTTGGTCTGGGTTACGGCAGCTTGTGCGGCATGTGCACCCATCGCCGACAGGGCCAGACTTGAACCCGCTGCAGCCGCGATCAGTGAGCCTCCGGCCTTTTTCATGAAGTTTCTGCGATCTGCATCAACTGTTTTCATTGTCTTCTCCATGCTTTCCTTTATTTGTTAAGTAGAGATGATTGGAACGCTTCGCTAGCTATAATTTCTGGCTCCCTTTCCAGCAGGCCGTTTGCCCCCTGTAAAACGCTGAAACTGTCAGATCGGATGTGGTTTTCCAGATCTTGCTGGTTCCGCCATTCTTCAATCAGCATAAAACCTCGGTCATTTTCCATGTCCTGGTAGAGATTTGCCTTCACACAACCTGTCTCTTTTCGGACCCGCTCCATGATGGCTTCAAGGGTTTGCAAAAGCTCTTTGCGTTTTTCAGGCCGCACGTTCATTTTTAGAAATAAAAGAACCAATTGAATTTCCTCGTTTGTTATCCTACTGCAGTTAGAGGCCTGAAATCTTGCTTGCTAAGAATTATCTGTCCTCTCAATAAAACAAGATCCATGCCAACGGCTGCATTATATTCAGATCTCCTTTAGGCATCTGATTTGAATGAAAAAATTGTGATGCAAGGGATTTAGAAAGGCCTTTGGGGGGATATGATTTTACGTGAAATATCACGGAACCGCTAAATATCGAGGAAAAGACAAGCTTTGAATGAGACACTACTCGAGCCCCTTTTTACGACTCCTCATGCTTTACGTTACTGTATTTATGAATCTATTTAATAAGTTGAGCGATTGCCAAGGCCGCAGATCCGCTTTAGGTGGGTTACCGCGGAGGTGAAATAGGATTCACATTTCACAGGGTAGGTAGATTCAAGTAAGATGTCATTTGATTACATCGCCTGTTTCAGAAATCATTCCGGCAGCATGGACGCATTGATCTTTGTTTTTTAATCACGAGTTTATTCGGCATAATAATATGCGTTCTTGATTTTACGTAATCGAACTAATATTATGTGACATGTATTTTGAAATAATTGGCCATATTGAGAATATCGAGACCATTGCTGTTGGCGGAAGGATCCGAGACATCATGAGACTCCGCAAGCAATATGGACCCGGTCGTTGGCGTAAACTCAGAGGTATTGCCAAGGTTCGCCTTCAGAGCGGAAAAATATGCCATGCCGAAGTGCACTGGTATGAAGCCCACGGTATAGGCAGAAAGAAAATGAAAATTAAACACCTACTGGATTAAAATCATGAAAAACAACAACAACAAAAATTTGTTTGTGCTTTGCATCGAGAACAAAGATTGCGACGATTTGGAGAAACGGAAGGTTTATCAGGTCCTACCAGATGATAAGGCGGCACAAGAAGGATACCTTAGAATAGTCGATGAGTCTGGCGAGGATTACCTTTTCCCCGAATCTTACTTTATCTCTGTTGAGCTGCCACGCAAGGTACAAGACGTACTTCGGATTCCAAGATAGTCACCGACTTCGCCTAAAAGTGGCATACTGATGGATAGGCTAAATCTTCCGGTCTAGAGGCTTGACGGTGCATTTTCTATTCTGATCTTCTCACAGCCTGCTCGTGTTACATCCGCTCAGCAAATATGCAAAAGCGCTACCCCTGAACCCACCGGAGTGTGGATACGCCTTTGAACGCCTGAACACCCGAATCCCCTTATGGTTTTTGAATACCCAGCTTTTGCATGCGGGAGCGCAGGGTGGAGGGGTTAATGTCCAGAATTCGGGCAGCGCCCTTAGGCCCATCGATTCGC
>JBDNAO010000466.1:0-2939 GCA_039768375.1 Desulfobacterales bacterium
ACAATAGATAAGAAATTTATGTGTGAATAGACTTTAGGCCCCGGGAAATCGCTCTCATGGTGTCGATTCTGGTCGACCAAAAAACGATCGAAGTGCAGGAAGGCACCTCGCTGCTCAAGGCCTGCCTGGATAGCGGGATCAGCATTCCCAACCTGTGTTATCTGGAAGAGGTTGATCCGGCACCGGCTTCCTGTCGACTGTGCTTCGTCGAGATCGACGGTATCGACCGCCCGGTTGCTTCCTGCAATGTACCGGTGCAGGAGGCGATGGTGGTCAGAACCGATACGCCTGCCGTCCGGCGTCTGCAGAGAGCCGCGCTGAAGCTGCTCCTCTCGGTGCACGACGTCGACTGCAAAAACTGCCATGCCAACCGTAAATGCGCCCTGCAGCATCTGGCCCGATTCCTCAAAGTGGGTTTGAAACCCAAAGGGTTGCCACGCCGTCTGAAAGAGCCGCCGCTCGACACTCGCCACCCCTGCCTCGATTATTACCCCAATCGCTGCGTCCTTTGTGGCCGGTGTGTCGCGGTCTGCGGGACGTCGGGCGACCGGCCGGAATTGACCTTTGCCAAACGCGGCTTCGACACGGTCGTCAGTTTTTTCGGTCGAACCGATTCAGTCCGGCGTGATTGTGCGGCCTGCCGGGCCTGTATCGACACCTGTCCGGTCGGTGCGTTGGTTCTCAAAGACGGGCTGAAGAGTTTGCCCTGAATTTATCAGGGCGACCGGCATCCGTCCTGACAACTATCATCTCGTTCTTTCGAGCTCCTGACGAGGGGTTTTCGATAGACACCAAACAAATATTCGGAGGTAAACATGCGACGAGCGTTCAGCGGGTTTCTGGTGATTGTTGTGGCGGCCGGCTTTTTTTCTGGTTGCGGATACAATCAGCTGCAGCAGCAGGAGGAAAAGGTCTTCCGGGCCTGGAGCGATGTCGAGTCCACATTGCAGCGCAGAGCGGACCTGATTCCGAATCTGGTCGCGACCGTCAAGGGCTATGCTTCTCACGAAAAGGAAACCCTCGAGGCGGTTACGGCCGCGAGGTCCAGAGCCACCGGAGTGCAAGTTGCCCCCCAGGACCTCAGCGACCCAGCCGCGTTGCAGCGGCTCCAACAAGCCCAGGGGGAGCTCTCCTCGGCCCTCTCGCGGCTGCTCGTCGTGGTGGAACAGTATCCGGACCTCAAAGCCAACCAGGGTTTTCAGGATCTGCAAAACCAGTTGGAGGGTACGGAAAACCGTATCAACGTCGCCCGACAGCGTTACAATCAGGAGGTGGAAACCTTTAATGCATCGATCCGAAAGTTTCCCTACAGCCTGACCAACAGTCTGCTCCTGCACCTTGACCGCAAGGCCTATTTCAAGGCCGAAGAAGGGGCTGCGGAAGTTCCGAAAGTCAAGTTTTAGGATCGGCGCGGCAACCGGAGGAGATAAATAGATGAAAGGTAAACCGTCTTGAAACGAGGCGGAATCTACCGGACGGCCGCCGGAGCCGGAGACCGGTTAACCGCACATCGCTCCAGGGGCACAATTTGGCGCCTCTGCGGCATTTTCGCTTTTCTGTGGCTGCTATCCGCCGTCTCGGGCCTTGCGCTCGATGTTCCGCCGCTCAGAGGGCGGGTCAACGACTACGCCGGTATGATGTCGCCGGCGACCGAGCGCCTCCTCGAGGCGACCCTGGAGCGCTTCGAGGAGGCGGAATCGACCCAGATCGTGGTGCTCACGATTCCGACTCTGGCGGGCGACGCACTGGAGGATTTTTCGATCCGGGTGGCCGAGCAGTGGAAGATCGGCCGGAAGGGACGCGACAACGGCGCCATCCTTGTGGTGGCCAAGGCAGAGCGTAAGCTGAGGATCGAAGTGGGGTACGGTCTCGAGGGCCGCCTCACCGATGCCGTGTCGGGTCGGATCATACGCTCTGTAATCGTACCGGAGTTTAAGGCCGGCCGTTTCGAGCAGGGAATCATCAACGGGGTCAACGCGATGATTCAGGTGGTGCAGGGGGAATTCGAGGGCGCGCAAGGCGGGCGCGATGAGCCGCGGCCGGAGACCGGCGCCGGATCGGCTGTCTTTTTCTTTATCGTGTTGTTTTTTCTGATCGGTCGTCTAGGACGAATCAACCGATGGGTCGGGGTCTTGACCGGCGGCCTGTTGGCACCGGTTTTCGGTGCCCTGTCCTTTTCGATCGGATGGCCCTATCTGCTGTTTCTGATCCCCGTCGGTCTGTTCTTCGGGTTTTTCGTCTCGACGCTGTTTTACGCTTCGGGGGGCGGTGGCGGCTTTCCCGGCGGGTACACCCACGGCGGCCGTCACACCAGCGGATTCGGGGGCGGTTTCGGCGGTGGCGGCGGTTTCAGCGGGGGTGGGGGCGGTTTCGGCGGTGGCGGTGCCTCCGGGGGGTGGTAGGATCGATCGGTCCCACACGCGTCGGCGATCGCGCGACCGGGCTCGATACAACGATCCTGAACTCAATCAGGTCGTTTCATGACGGGAAAGAAGAGTGTACATGCGGAATTTGGCCCAAGAATTTATGAGCGAAGACGATCGCGGTCGTCTCGATGACTGCATCCGGAAGGCCGAAAAGAGGACTTCCGGCGAAATTGTGGTCATGGTGGTCTCTTCCAGCTACCACTATCCGCAGGCGGATGCCATAGGCGGTGTATTTTTTGCCTTGCCCGCGGCATTGGCCCTGATGCCGCTGGTCGGCGGCTGGCTCTGGACCGGTACCCGGAATGTCTGGGTATTCTTGGGCCTTTTTTTTATCTTTTTTCCAATTGCGCGTGAAGTGGTCAAACGCACCCTGTGGCTCAAACGCCGCTTCATCTCCGCCAAGGAAATCGAAGCCGAAGTAAAGGAGTCTGCTTTCACCGCTTTCTTCAAAGAAGGGCTCTACCGGACACGCGACGCCACCGGCGTTCTCGTCCTTATATCCGTATTCGAGCG
>JBDNAO010000467.1:0-4628 GCA_039768375.1 Desulfobacterales bacterium
CCCAACTAAAATTTTTAAAAAGTCCTATTCGAACCACTTACCTTCCGGCAAGGGCACTGCAAGGAGAAACCGGAACACCATATAGAACACCGTCACAACGACGGCACTGATCACCACAGAGCGCAAGATATTCTTCCAACTCCACCTGTCCTGTGCCAGATACAAATTGAAGATGGCATAGAACAGGTAACTGGCAGGCAGGAAACCAACCAGCGGCATCAGGATCAAGTACACCACGAGGATGATGACCCCGATGATCACGTTGTTCCTTTCATCGCTCGAATCAAAAAAAGACAACCGCTGAGGTTTCACGAACCCCTTGATGAGCATCAGTGCCGAGAGGATAAAGATCACCACAAGGGTGTAGTTGACGAAAAGTCCTCCGAGACGGCTCAGATCACGTGTCGCGACGAAAACCACGCCAGCCAATGCAATGGATGAAAAACCGATGATCAAATCCGCATTAAGCATGACTGTCCTCCATGTTTCTGTCGGACGCCGCCTTACGGCTGCGACGCTTCTCCCGCCATTTGGCGAAAATGGGCCACAGGGCGGACATGACACTCATAGCGATGAGCACACCGGAAATGGGTCTCGCTGTCATATACAGAAACACGCTTCCCCCCGCCTTCCCAGCAAGAATCGACTGCACCAGACCTTCCTCTACGAAAGGCCCCAGAATCAGCCCGAGGACAATGGGGGCAGGGTGAAATCTGAGTTTGTTGCTTACATATCCGATGACCCCGAACAGAAGCATGATCCACACGTCCAATATGTTGTTTCGGATGGCGTAGGATCCAAGCACCGTCATGAATACGATCGCCGGGGCGAGGTAGCGGGCGGGGATATTGATAATGCGGGCGTAGACGAAAGACCCGAAGCACCCGATGATGGTTACGAGAAAAGCCGCCACTAGCAAACTCATGATGAACGCATAAGTCACCGATGCATGGACGCTGAAGAGTTCTACCCCCGGCCGCATACCGTGAAGCATGAGTGCGCCCAAGATGACTGCTGCGGGGGGTGAACCCGGTATCCCTAAGGTAAGCAGGGGAATGAGTGAGCCAGGGGCCATCGCACTGTTGGCCGCTTCGCTGGCGGCCACACCTTTTATCGTGCCTTTGCCGAATTCCTCGGGATGTTTGTCCCAGCGAACTGCTTCGTTGTAAGACACCATGCTGGCGATGTTTCCCCCCGCTCCAGGGGCAAAACCAATCACCGTTCCTATCACCGAGGACCGAAGCATGAGCAAGGGTCTCTTGAAGAGGGATGCGATGACCTCCCAGATCACGCTCAGCTTGGGGATAACCTTTTGGGAGGTGTAGGACTCCTGGCGCTTACCCACGATGCTCGTGAGGATTTCCGGAAGGCAGAAGAACCCGATGAGAGCCACGATTAGTTCGATACCCGCCTGCAGTTCGGGGTATCCGAAGGTGAGCCGTACATCACCTCCCAGCGGAGACATGCCCACCGTGCTCAGGATGAGACCGACGGCACCGCCGAGCAATCCTTTGACGATGAATCCCGAAGAGAGGGTGGCGATGATCGTCAGGCCGAAAATACCCAACCAGAAATATTCCGGCGGCCCGAATTTGAGCGAAGCTTCGGCAAGGGGTGGTGCGGCAGTGGTCAGCACTACGTTCGCCACCAAGGAACCAAAGGAGGAGGCGACTGCCGCGGCCACCAGTCCGTGCTGAGCCATTCCTTTTTGTGTCAGAGGAAAGCCGTCAAAGGTGGTGGCAATTGCGGCGGGGGTGCCCGGGGTATTGATGAGCACTGCCGGGATAGCATCCCCGTACATGGCGCCCACATAGATTCCTGCCAACATGATCAACCCCGCCGCCGGTGTCATGGTGAAGGTGAAGGGAATCAAAAGAGCCAAGCCCATGGTGGCGGTGAGGCCGGGAAGAGCCCCGAAGACGATACCCATGAAAACTCCGCCACACAGGGAAAGAAAATTGTCGATTTGGAAGACGTGGATTAGGCCCGAGAGGGCGGCGTCGAACATAGCGACCTCGCAGTGAACCGGAGGTATGGCCTACAGGGGCACACCTCCGGTTCGTCATCCGCTCCCCTTATCAGGGTCGGAGCGTAGAATACGCCTTTACAGGGTGTTGAAAAACTATTGCGTTAAAATCCTTCTCAGAATGCTCATTTATGACAAATAAACTCCGCTTTATCGTTGGATTGTGCCTTGTCTTGCCGGCCCGAATGACGATTTTCAATACCCTGTTAGAGGCGGTGGTGGAAATGATCTCCGCCTCTGCGGTTCAGCATTGCATCTGAATCTGCGGATTTACTCTTACTTTGTCTTGAACTCCTTCAAGATCGGAATCAGTTCAGCCTTCTTCTTCTCGATGTATGCCGCGGTTTGGGCGGCGTTCATCTTTCGGACCACAAAACCGTCACGCTCCAAGGCTTCCACCACCTCGGGTTTGGAAGCGATATCGAGACAGGCCTTTTCCAAAACTTTCACCGCTTGCTCGGGAAATCCGGGAGGGCCCCCCATGCCGCGGTCCACACTGGCTGTCATGTCGTAACCCAACTCTATGAAGGTGGGCGTGTCGGGGAAGTGTTTGAACCGTTCTTCCGTTCCCATGGCCAGGACGCGGATCTTGTCCTTGTGGGCCACCAGATCGTTGGAGTTACCCATCGTGACTTTGATATGGCCGCCCAGAAATGCGGCCACTCCCGGAGCAGCACCCTTGTATGGGATCCAGGTCATTTTGATGCCGGCCAGCTTGCTGAACTGCAGGAAGGCCAGATGCGGACCGGACCAGGTGCCAGATCCGCCTGCCACGACCTCTCCGGGATGTTCCTTGGCGTAGTCTACCAGGTCCTTGACCGTCTTGAAGGGAGAATCATTCATGACCGCAAGTCCGAGAGCAGTCGCCTGAAATATGGCGATGGGTACGATCTGTTCCGTCTCATATCCCGCATTGCCGCGTTCGATGGGTTGCAGGATAATATGCGGAATGTTGATGCCGGCTACGAAATACCCATCCGGTTTTTGCTTAACCATGTCGGCCCAACAAATGGAGCCACCGCCACCCGGTTTGTATTGAATGATGACTTTCTGTCCCAGCATCTCTTCCAGGTAAGGTTGCTGTCTCCTGGCTTCCAGGTCGGACTGCCCGCCCGGGGGAAAGGCGATGGAATAGGTGATCGGTCGGGATGGATACTTGTCTTCGGCCAACGCCGGCACGGCGAGCGCACACACGCACAGAACTACAAGAACGATGGTCGCGAGCTTCTTCATAATGGTTTGCCTCCTTGGTTTCGGTGGAAGGACCCGGAATCCTCCAGGCACTTCCTGTTGACAATTCACCGCAACATGCCACGACTTTCTTTTGCGCTCCAAACGCACCGGGAGGAACACTTGCCGGCGCACTTGAGGCGCTCTTAGCATACCCTTGTTGGCCTAACGTGACGCCGTAACATAGTTCGCTACGAGATATTTTTTTACGATCTCAAAATCAGGTTCTACACCAAGTCCTGGTGAATTGGACAATATAAAGTGACCGTTTTTAAATTCCGGAAAGGGAATGGCTAACCCTTCTCTCAAGGGGTTGGGATTTATATCTAATTCAAGCAAACCGTCCCCGCCTGCGGCCGCCAAAATGTGCGCCGATGCCAAGAGTCCGATGCCTCCGCCTAGATAATGAGGACAATAACGTTTCCCGGCCTTGACAGCCTTTCGGGCCACCTGTAGACAACCGGTAGCACCTCCCCATTTACACACATCCGGCTGGATAACAGTGATATGACCGGCTGAAATTCTATTGCTGAAATCCTCGATCCCGCGAATGTTTTCGCCCGCAGCAAGAGGTACGGAAGAGGCCCATGAAAGTTCAGCCCATTCTGCTTCCGGTCGGTCTGCAGCTAAAGGCTCCTCAAGCCATTCGATTGGATAATCAGATATTTTACCGATAAAATCTTTTGCCTCGGCCAAACTCCACGCCTGGTTGGCATCGAGCATGAGCGCTTCATCCGTGCTCAACTGTTCGATGATCCGGGTTATATTGGGAAAATCAAATTTATGACCAAAGCCGACTTTAAGCTTGAATGCCCGAAAACTCTCTGTACGACAATCAGATACAGTTTTCAACGATTCGTCGGGATTTATTCCGCTGGCATAAACCGGTACCTTTTCAACCGCTTTATTACTAAATAGAGTGTATAGGGGTTTACCATTTTTACGTGCGATTAGATCCCAAATAGCGATGTCCAAACCGGCAATCGCTTGAGACAGAGGGCCGGGCTCACCGCATTGTATTGTCAGAATATGCGTTTTTTGGCTGAGAAAAGAGAGAGTTTCAGCAGGTTGAATGGAGGATTGTTCGAATAACAGCGGAATCAACACATCACTTATAAGATTGGCACGATGTTCTGCCCCATCGCTTGGGAAATTGCACCAGACCTCACCCCACCCATAGGCACCATCTTTATCTTCCAGCCGAACCAACACCGATGGTCTATCATACATGGTCCCAAAGGAAGTCCGAAGGGGAGCATCGATGCGTGCTCTGAAGACGAAAATTTCCGCTTTAGCTAAAGAGATAGGTTCTAATGGTTCGTCGTCTACCATAAATTCATAGGATGCCGGCACAGCACCGGATGGTCTCCGG